>JALOOY010000184.1 GCA_025454185.1 Thermodesulfobacteriota bacterium | reverse complement strand
AAATGCTCGCTGAAAACCCCGCCTTAACCCGCGTCGGCGTCCTGGCCTCCCGGGCCGTGATCCTGAACGAACTTTATCCCCGCTCCTTCCGGCAGCACGGCGTTCAAATCCTCTACCCCGCGCCGGAGATCGAGGAACGCCTCATGGAGGCCATCAAGAAAGTCAAAGCCGGCCGGTACGGGCCGCAGGAGCAGGGAACCCTCCGGCGGGCGGCCAAGGAACTTGTGGCCCAAGGGGCGGAAGCACTCATCGTCGCCTGCACGGAACTCTCCCTGCTCACGGAGGCCCTCGATCCGGCGCTTCCCCTGGTGGATACGGCGCAGGTGCTGGCGGAGGAAATCGTTCGGCTCGCCAAGGACCGGACATAACCTGCCTCTTTATTTTTTCTTTTTGGCCGGTTTCCTGACCGGAGCGCTGACGGGTATCCCCTCGTAAGACGTCCTTTTCCCGGACTTCATCGTCTTGACCGCCCGCTGGCTTTTCAGGAATTCCAGGCTGTCTTTCATACCTTTGTACTGGCGGGCCATGATGATGGCCAGCCCCGCCAAACAGGCCATGGCCTGAACGAAATTCACGTCATTCAGTGTAAAATCCCACCGCTTATCCGTATACACCCGCAGCGACCCAAGGACGTGACCTCCGGCGGCCACCGGTACGGAGAGTATCGAGGCAATCCCTTCTTTTTTGGCCGCTTCCGGATACTGTATCCGGGGATCGTCCATCACGTCCGAGATGGCCACGGGTCCTTCCAGGGACCGGGGGATGGACTCTACGGCGCTGACCGGTCCTTTATTGAGGTATTCGGTGCTCAACCCCATGGACGCGGCCGCCTCCAGGTGCTTGGTCTTATGGTTGATCAGAAAAAGCGTGCACCCCTTGACCACCAGGGCGTCTCTGATGCTGTTCACGGCCATCAGGACCACTTCTTCGGGATCGTGGGAATGGGAAATGGCCTGGGTCACTTTCAGAATGGTATCATAGTTCAATAGGTGCTTTTTCATGGCTCCTCCTTCCTACCGAAACGGGTTGCATAAAAAAACCCCATTCCTCTGTTGAGTCCTGGGGTCGCCTCTGGTCCGTTATCACCCTCCCATTGTGGTGTGGTTACGGTTGGACTTCTTTTGTTTATTGTTTTATTTTATTATCTCCCTGCCGATAGTCAACACAAAAATCGCTTGACACCAGGCGGGATCGTACCGCTACATAAGATTAAAATGTGATGATCCCTGGCGAGGCCTCAGGGTTTCAGGCCGGGAAGAAAGGAAAATATGGCCCTTAAAACCGGAAAAGAATATCTCGAATCGATCGCAGCCCTGGATCTCGAGGCCCACATCCTGGGACGTCAAACCGCCGACCTGCCGGAGCACGGCCTGGTGGAACCCTCCCGCCGGGCCGTGGCCTTTACCTATGACGGGGCCCACAACCCGGAGACCCGGGAACTGTTCTGCGTGGAGTCCCCTTTGACCAAGGAGGCGGTCAACCGCTTCACCCACCTGCACCAGAGCCGGGAGGATCTGATCAACAAGGTCAAGATGCAGCGTTACTGCGGCCACCAGACCGCCTGCTGCTTCCAGCGCTGCGTGGGCCTCGACGCGGCCAACGCCATTTTCAGCACCACCTTCGAATGCGACCAGAAACACGGAACCGTATACCACCAGCGCTTCCGGGACTACTGGAAGTGGATCCAGCAGCAGGACCTGCTGGTGGACGGGGCCATGACCGATCCCAAGGGGGACCGGGGCCGGCGACCCCGGGACCAGCGGGACCCCGACCTCTTTCTGCGGGTCAAAGAGCAGCGTCCCGAGGGCGTGGTGATCAACGGGGCCAAGCTGCACCAGACCGGCATGCTCAACTCCCATGAGGTCCTGATCATGCCCACCCTGACCCTGCGTAACGGCGAGGAACCCTGGGCCGTCTGCTGCGCGGTCCCCACCACCGCCCCGGGGATCCGCCATATCTACGGCCGCCAGGCCAGTGATACCCGGAAGCTGGAGCCCTTCGGTCTGGACGTGGGCAACCCTTCCTTCGGGGGCCAGGAGGTCATGACCGTCTTCGAGGACGTCTTCGTTCCTCAAGAACGGGTCTTTATGAATGGGGAAGTGGATTTTTCCGGGACCCTGGTGGAACGCTTCGCCTCCTACCACCGCCAGAGCTACGGCGGCTGCAAGGTCGGGGTGGGCGACGTGCTCATCGGGGCCACGGCCTTGATTGCCCGCCTGAACGGCGCGGCCGAAGCCAGCCACATCAAGGACAAAATCGTGGAGATGATCCACCTCAACGAGACGATTTACGCCTGCGGGCTGGCCTGCTCGGCCGCCGGCGAGGCCACCCCGGCCGGCAACTTTCAGGTCAATCTGCTGCTGGCCAACGTCTGCAAGCTGAACGTCACCCGCTTTCCTTATGAGCTGGCCCGGCTGGCCACCGACATTGCCGGCGGCTTGCTCGGCACTATGCCGGCGGCCGCCGACCTGGAAGACCCCGTCGCCGGTCCTTACATCCGCAAGTATCTGGCCGCCGCCCCCGATGGATCGGTGCTGGACCGGATGAAGGTGCTGCGCCTGATCGAAAATCTGGTGGCCGGCGCCGGGGCCGTGGGCTACCTCATCGAATCCATGCACGGGGCCGGCCCGCCCATGGCCCAGCGCATCATGATCGGCCGTCAGGCCGACCTGGCGGGCAAGATCGGGCGGGTGAAGGACCTGCTGGGGCTGGGGTGATTAATAGGAAAATAAAAAGACGAACATTGAACATCGAACGTCCAACATCGAACATCGAATTTGTACGAAAAACAGGATCAAGGGTTCGAGTGCATCATTAGGTGCTTACTATGTTGCGCCTGAATCCTCGAATCCTTGAACCTTGAATCTCCTTACCTCACCGAAAAGCTCACCTGGTCCAGGACCCGATTTTCCCGGTCTACCAGGGACAGCACATGGTTGCCGGGCTCCGGTTTCCAGAGCCACAAGGGCTGGAAAATGCCGGTCCGGCGATCGTTTAATACCCATTCCCCCTGGGCCCCCTCGGGTTGGAAACGCAGAGGCACGAATTGTCGGCCGGCGGGGATCTCCGGATCGAGCCGGATCAACGTTTCCGGAGGCGGGTAGACGATGCGGGGGCGCTGATGGAGGGTGGCCCGTTGCACCGGCCCTGTTGGCTCCCGCCCGGCGATGAACCATTCCGTCCGCGGCGCCTCCGGTCCCGCCGGAAAGGAGACCTCGGCCCGAACCACACCGGCCGGAGGGCGGGGCGGTCGGGAGGACCGCCGGCCGTGAAGGATGTTCATCAGGTCGAGCCAAACCGGGGCCGCACCGGATACGCCGCTTACGTTGCGCATGGGCTCGCCGGAAAAATTGCCCACCCAGACCCCCACCGTATAATGTTCCGAAAAACCCAGGCACCAATTGTCCCGCATATCCTTGCTGGTGCCGGTCTTGACGGCGGTCCAGAAGCGGGTGGCCAGAGGGCTCTCCAACCCGAAGGTGGTGCTGCGGGCCTCCCGGTCGGCCAGAATATCCGTGATGATGGCCGCGGCCCTTTTATCCATTAGCGCCGCCGCTTTTTCCGTCCTGTCCCCCAGCCGCAGCTTGAGCGGGCTCCAGCGCCCCTGGTTGGCCAGGGTGCGGTAGGCGTTGGCCAGTTCCCAGAGGGTCACATCGGCCGAACCGAGGGCCAGCGCGCAGCCATAGAAATCGGCGTCCTCCGCGAGACTGGCGAAGCCGAGATCTTTGAGCCGGTCGAGAAACGGCCCCGGCCCGATCAGCAGCAGGGTCCGCACCGCCGGTATGTTGATGGAAGCAGACAAAGCCGTCCGCATGGTCACGGCGCCCCGGAACAGGCGATCATAGTTCTGGGGGACATAAAGCCCCGTGGCCGTAGGCACCTGCAGGGGGCTGTCCTCCAGCAGGGAAGCCGGCGAGAGCAGGCCCTGCTCCAGGGCCAGCGCATACAAGAACGGCTTCAGCGTGGAGCCGGCCTGGCGGCGGGCCAGAACGCCGTCGGTCCAGGGCGCGCTGGAGCCCGGGCCGCTGTTGCCCACATAGGCCAGGACTTCGCCGGTCCGGTTTTCCAGTATCAAAACGGCCCCGTCGGCGACCTGGCGCTCCTGCAGTTCTCCCAAATGCTGGCTCAGGATTTCCCGGGCGGCCCGCTGCAGCCTCCCCTCCAAAGTGGAGCGGCACTCGGCCTCGCCCGGCCGTAAAAGACGGCGGGCCACTTGGGGCGCCCAGGCGGCCGTCGGTCGCACCCGATAGGGCAGCCGCAGCCTTTCTTCCGCCAGCGTTCTTATTTCGGTCGCCGGTATTCCAGACCCCAGGGAGCGGTTCAACCGGTCTGCCCGCCGCCCGCTGGCTGCCGCGGAGGCGTTGGGGTCCGCCACCAGGGCGGCCAGCAGCAGCGCCTCCGCTTCGGTCAGGCCGTCGGGGTTCTTGTCGAAAAGCCCGCGGGCTGCGGCGGCGATGCCCCGCAATTCGGAGCGGTAGGAAATCAGATTCACGTACGTTTCCAGGACCTGGTCCTTGGACCAGGTCCGCTCCAGGTCCCGGGCCGCCCGGATCTGCTTCCATTTCTGGGCCCAGGTCCTGCGCCCGGCCCGGGCCCGCAGGCGCCGGTCCAGCAGGCCCACCGTCTGCATGGTGATCGTGCTGGCCCCCCGGCTCCGTTCCGCAAAAGGCGCCCGCAGCAGCGCGGCGGCCAGGCCCCGCCAATCCACCCCCTGGTGTTCACGAAAGCGCCGGTCTTCCACCTGCACCACGGCCTTGATGAAGGCCGGGGAAATGGTCCGGAGGTCCGTCCACTGCAGGCGCCGGCCCTGGGGGTCGATGCGCAGTTCATGGAGCACCTCGCCGTTCCGATCCAGAAGCCGGGCCTCCGATTGTTTATATTCGGCCCTGACCCTTTCGAAGGGAGGAAAATACGCCCGATCAATGGGGGATAACGCCAGACCGGCCAGAAGCAGGCCCGCCAACGCCAGGGCCAGCCCCAGACCCGCAACCGCCCTTTTGGCCCAGCCTCCCCTCACCGCACCGGTTTTTTCTCCCCTCTTCCCTCTTCCCTCTTCCACCTGCCCCCCGTCCTCCGCCCTCCGTCCTCCGTCTTC
>JALOOY010000183.1 GCA_025454185.1 Thermodesulfobacteriota bacterium | reverse complement strand
GGAAATTTTTCAGGAAATCAGGCGAAGGGGTTACCACATAGAAGTGCTTTTTCTGGATGCCGGTGATGAGGTCCTGGCCCGGCGCTTCAGTCAGACCCGCCGGCAGCATCCCCTGGGGGAGGAAAAAACCCTTTCCGGTAATATCCAACTGGAACGGAAAAAGATGGCCCCTATTCAGAAGCTGGCCACCACCACCCTGGATACCACCGGCCTGAACGTCCATCAACTGCGGGACGAGATCCTGCGTCTTTTCTCCCGCCTGGCCACTCCGCCGTCCATGGTCATCCACCTGGTTTCCTTTGGGTACAAGTATGGTTTGCCCTTCGATGCCGACCTGGTCATGGATGTCCGGTTTCTACCCAACCCGTTTTTTGTCTCGGAGTTGAAAGAACTGGACGGTAACCAGCCGGCCGTGGTGGACTATATCATGAAGGGGAAAGAGACCGGGACGTTCCTGCGGGAATTTTTCACGCTGGTAACTTTTCTGATTCCGGCCTACCAGAAAGAAGGGAAGGCGAACCTGACCATTGCCATTGGCTGCACCGGCGGGCGCCACCGCTCCGTGGCCATCGTGAACGCCCTGGCTGAATTATTGAAAGAAAAGCAGTGGCCGGCCCGGGTGCGGCACAGGGATATCGAGATGGGGTAGTCTGGTTGCCGGTTGCCCTAAAAAAAAATGGCATCTTTTCGTCTCAGCCTCCGGCAGTCAGGACGGGGGACCCAGTGGGTAGGAAGCGAGGAAGGTCATAATGAGCGGCAGTGTGGTGGTGACACACTGTAATTTGGGCGGGGAACTGCTGCGAGCCGCCGAGTTTATCATGGGCAAGATGAAGGGTATAGCGGCCGTGTCCCTGGATCCCGCCATGGAGACCGAACGGTTGCGGCGGGATGTGGCCGCGGCCCTGGAAAAAGTGGACAGCGGCCAAGGGATCCTGATTCTGACGGACATGTTCGGAGGTACCCCCTCCAATATCAGTCTGTCCTTCCTGGAGGAAGGACGGGTGGATGTGGTGACCGGGGTCAACCTGCCCATGCTGATCCATGGCGCCGGCCGGCGCAGCGGCAAGACCCTCGGCCAACTGGCGGAAGAAGTGCAGCACTACGGCAAGCGCAGCATTTCCCAGGCCGGACAAATTTTAAAAAAGGAAGTCGGTTAAGGTCCATCGGCCAACCCGCCCGCCGCCGGGAAGACGGAAGAAGGACGTTACCCGGACGGAGGCAAACCCGTGATCCCTTTTTCCCCGAGCGGCGAAGACCCGCAACCGGCGCAACGCCGGGATTTGCCGGAAATACTGGCCGTGGAACGGCAAAGTTTCAGCCAACCCTGGACGCGGGCCATGTTTCAGGAAGAGCTGGCCAAGGTCCCGTCCACGCTCTACGTGGATCGTCCGGGGGACGCCGGACCCCTCCGGGGCTACCTTTGCTTCTGGGCCCTGGCCGGTGAACTGCAGTTGATCAACATTGCCGTACACCCCGCCCACCGCGGCACCGGGGTGGGCCGGCGGCTGATGAAATTCCTGATTGAGGAAGCCCGTCGGCGCGAGGCGGAAAAAATTTTCCTGGAAGTCCGCCCGTCCAATGAGCCGGCCCTGGGTCTCTATGCCCGCCTGGGCTTCGAAGTGCTCTACCGGCGCCCCCGGTATTACACGCCGGAGAATGAGGATGCCCTGGTGATGTCCCTGTCGGTGCCGCCCGCCTAAAGTTTTTGAATTCGATGTCGGACGTTCGATGGTCGATGTGGGATGTTCGTCTTTATTTTCGATTCAAAGGAGGAAATCATGTCCGCCTATCCCCGTCTGTTTTCTCCCTGTTCACTGGGTCCCCTGACCTTAAAAAACCGCATCACCATGGCCCCCCTGTTCCTGGGCTATGGAAAACCCACCGGAGAGGTCAGCCCGCTGCTCCTGGACCATTACCGCGAGATGGCGGCCTCCGGAGCGGCCCTGAACGAGGTGGAAAACGCCGCCATAGACCCGGGGGGGCTGGGCTCCCCCTTTACCCTGCGCCTCGACCAGGACCGGTTTCTGCCCGGTCTAAAGGACTTGGCCTCAACCATCAAGGGGCAGGGTGCCCTGGCCGCCCTTCAGATCAACCATGCCGGCCGCTTTGCCTGGAGCAGCGAGCCCCTGGCCCCCTCGGCAGTGGCCACTACCGGCAAGGTGACCCCCCGGGCGCTTACCACGGAGGAGATCCGGGAGCTGATTCGGAAATTCGCTGCCGCCGCCCTGCGGGCCCAGGCGGCCGGTTTTGACCTGGTGGAACTGCACGGCGGCACCGGCTATCTCCTGTCCCAGTTCCTGTCCCCCCGCACCAACCGCCGGGAAGACGCCTATGGCGGGTCCCTCGAAAACCGGCTGCGCTTTCCCCTGGAAGTCATCCGGGCCGTCCGGGAGGCCCTGGGGCCGGAATTCCCGGTGGGTTATCGGTTTCTGGCGGATGAGTGGCTGCCGGATGGACTCCAACTGGCTGAGGCCAGGGAGGTCGCCCGTCGGTTGGCCGAAACCGGACTGGTCTATCTGTCGGTCATGGGCGGGACCTACGAGTCCTTTTTCCTGCCGGAACGAAAGGAACAGGAGCGGCACCAAGGCTACATGTCCGATCTGGCGGCAGCGGTCAAATCGGCGGTTTCCCTGCCGGTCATCACCGCCGGACGCATCCAGGAACCGGGCTTTGCGGAAGCGCTGCTCGTTGCCGGAAAAGCGGACCTGATCGGCCTGGCCCGGGTCCTGCTGGCCGACCCGCTCTGGCCTATCAAAGCCGGCGAAGGGCGGGCCGCGGAGATCGTTTCCTGCGAACCGGTCTGCTCCCTCTGCTTCCAGCGGGTCATGAAGGGCCAGCCGGTGATCTGTTCCCAATGGCCCAAAGAAAAACGGGAAAGATTCGGGGAGGGCTAGATGCGCAGAGTCTGGAGCGCCCGACGGCTGGAATTCGACTCGGCCGACCAGGCCCAGGATCATTTTTTCAACAGCGGCTGGACCGACGGCCTGCCCGTCGTACCGCCCACCGAAGAAAAGGTCCGGGCTTTTCTGGACACGGTGGCCCTGCCGCCGCAGGAGATTCTGGGCGGCATTCCCGAACGGAACCGGGTCTTTACAGCCGAGAAGGCTGCTGTCAACGCGGTCATGGCCGGTTGCCTCCCGGAATATTTCCCGGTGGTGGTAGCGGGCCTGCGGGCCGTGACCCAACCGGCCTTCGGCCTGCACGGGGTCACGGCCACCACCGGCGGCGCCGCCGTGCTGCTGATCGTCAACGGCCCCCTGACCGGCCAGATCGGCCTGAACAGCGGCCAGAACGTTTTCGGCCCCGGCAACCGGGCCAACGCCGCCATCGGCCGGGCGCTGCGGCTTATTCTGCACAACCTGGGCGGCCGGGAATTCGACCGGGGGACCCTCGGGCACCCGGGGAAATATACCTATTGCATGGCGGAAGCCGAAGACAGCCTGTGGGAGCCCCTGCATCTGCCGGGAGCATTACCAGACCCTGATCCGGGAAGGCTGGGATAAGGCCCGGGTCCGGCAGTTCCTTTTTGAGCAGGCCGTCCGTCCTCTATCCGATCTGAAACGGGGGGGTCTCCTGGAAACGCCCCTTGTCCCGGAAGACGAAGAAAAAATGGTGCGGGCCGTATCCGCGCCGGAGCACATCCTCCTGGTCCTGGCCGGCGGCGTGGCCGGCCGGTTTTCGGCCTTCATCCCCGGTTGGGGGGGGCGGCACATGTCCAGCGCGGTGACCTGGCCCATAGAGGGCGGCGGCTGCACCGGAGGAGTTTGAACGACCACGTTGGCCCAGGTGGGGTCGTAAAAACAAATTCGGATTTCGAGTTTAGCGCTAGCAGTTATTGAAGGATAGGAGAATCCCATGTCTTACATTGTCCTGGATCCCACCGATGAACCGCTAAAGACCGGTTTCACCCTGGCCCCGCGGCCGGAAAAACTGGCCGGCCTTACCGTGGGCCTTATCGACAACGGAAAAAAGAATTCGGATTACCTGTTGCGGGGGATCCTGAAGGGATTGCAGGCCGGGGTTTCGCTGGCCGGTTCGGTGGAAGTCCGAAAGCCTTCCGCTTCCCACGGGATCCCGCCGCTGCTGGCGGAAGAACTGGCCGGGAGGTGCCAGGTAGTCATGGCCGGCATCGGCGATTGAGGTTCCTGCAGTTCGGGCAGTGTGCTCGACGGCATCATCATGGAGAGGCTGGGCCGGCCTACGGCCGTAATCTGCACCGAACCCTTTCTGTCTTCCGGCAAGGCCATGGCCGCGGCCCACGGCTTTCCGGATTATCCCTTCGTGCTGGTTCCCCATCCCATCAATGCTACAGCCAATACGGTTTTGGATGAATGGATCTCCGGGTGTCTGGAAGCGGTCAAACAATTGCTGGTGAAAGGATAAACTAATTTGGGAGCCATCAATCGGCGTGCTTTCATCAAAGCGGGTGTGCTGGGCGGGGCGGCCGGACTGGCCGGCCTCCGGACGGCGATCGGCAGCTCCGGGGAGGCCACGGCCGGGAATCCCGGCCCGGTCTATCGGACCCTGGGGCGGACCGGTTTGAAAATTACCGTGGTCAGTTTCGGGGCCATGCTGACGCCGGAAGCGGAGGTCATTCGGGCCGGACTGGATCGGGGCATCAACTACATCGACACGGCCCGGCGCTACATGAACGGTAAGAACGAAGGGATCGTGGCCCAGGCCGTGAAAGGGATCCGGAACAACGTCTATCTGGCCACCAAGGCCCGGCCCACCTCGGATACCAAAAAAGACCTATTTCGTGATGTGGAGGAAAGCCTGACCGAACTGCGCACGGACCATATCGATGTGTTGCAGCTCCACAGCCTCAAGGGCCGGGAACGGGCCTTCATCCCGGAGGTGCGCGAGGCCCTGGTCCAACTACGGCAGCAGGGGAAAGTCCGCTTTTTCGGGGTGACCACCCATACCAACCAGGCCGAGGTGTTGCAGGCCCTGACGGAGGACCCGGACCGTTTCTTCGATGTGGCCCTGGTGGGGTACAATTTCAAGAGCCCCCCGGAAATCCGGCAGGCCATTGCCCGGGCCGCCAAAGCCGGGATCGGCATCATCGCCATGAAGACCCAGGCTGGCGGGTACCAGACGGCGGCCCTGGGTTCGATCAGCCCCCACCAGGCAGCCCTGAAATGGGCCCTCCAGGATGCGAACGTTACCGCGGCCATCCCGGGCATGAAGGACCTGGCCCAGTTGCAGGAAGACATGTCCGTCATGGGCCTGGCCCTGACCCAAGGGGATGAACGAATCCTGCAGCGCTATGGCCAGGCCATCCACCCCTATTATTGTCAGCTCTGCGGGAAATGCGAAGGGTCCTGCGCCCGGGGGGTGGCCCTCAGCGACATCCACCGCTGCCTGATGTACGCCGAGGGTTACGGGAGTCGGGAACTGGCCCGGGAGGTCTACCGGCAAATTCCAAAACGAGCCTCTCTGGGACGTTGCCGGGACTGCCCCGCATGCACGGCCTCCTGCGTGAACGGGATCGACATCCCGGCCAAACTGGAGCGGGCCGGAAGGATACTGGCTTAGCAGAAGAAACGAACATCGAACATCGAACATCGAATCAATACGAAGATACCGTTCGGCGTCAAGCGTTGGGATTTGTTTTTGGCAGTCATGCCGGGCCTGACCCGGCATCCAGGTAACGCGGGACCTGCACCACCCCGGATTCCGGCCATTCGACAAGGCTCCTGGCCCTGAGTTTATCGAAGGGCCTTCGCCGGAATGGCACTTTGTGCAAACGAGCCATCATTTTCATGCTTCGGGGTTTCACCCCGGGAACACGGGTTTGGGAAGGGAAATGAAGAAATTATTATCTTGGACTGCGCTGATTCTTTTGTTTCTTCTCTCTGGGGGCGCGTTAGTTCCAACGGCTGCCGCCGATCCGGAGAAAACCCTCCTGCCTCCGTCCGGTTTTTCCCCCGGCTGGATACTGGAGGGGCCCCTTAAAAATTATTCCCCGGATGATCTCTTCGAATATATCAACGGAGAAGCCGAATTGTATCTCCAGCATGGCTTCCAGAACCTGGTCTCCGGGTTTTATCTGAATGAACCGAACGAGAAGCAGGGTCTGTCGGCGGACGTATACCGGATGGCCTCGCCCCTGGAGGCCTTCGGCATCTACGCCCGGTATCGCGGTATGGGCGTCAGGATCGTGGCGGTCGGGATGGAAGGATTTGTGAGCGCCGCCCAGATGATGTTCTGCCAGGGGCGTTATTTTGTGCAGTTGAACGCTTCCGGCACGGCCAGTCTGCCTGCCGGGGTCTTTCTGGCCCTGGCCCGGTCCATTTCCGCTTCGCTGCCCGAGCCGCCGGCGCCGCTTCGGGAACTGGAGTGGGTAAAGATCGAGGGCTTCATCCCCGGCAGCGAAAAGTATATCCCCACCGGTGTGTTGGGCTATCCTTTTTTCAATAAAGGGCTCATGGCCCAGGTCCTGCACGAAGACCGTCCGGTGCGGGTCTTCCTGCTGCTGGGCGATTCGGCGGCCGAGGCCCAGCGGGCCGTGCTGGACTATGAAAAGCTCCTGCGGGACAAGGGGATTGCCCCTAAAAAGACCAAAGTGGCGGCCGGGGAGGTCCTTTGCACCCGGGATTCGCTGTACAGCGGTCTGTGTCTTCAGGCCCGGGATCGCCTGGTCCTGGGAGTGGCGGACCTGAAGGAACTTGATGGGGGGCTGCCCCTTGTGCAGCAGCTTGAAAAGCGGATTCCCTGAATAAGAGGAAAAAACATGCTGATCAATGCCAACGGAATTCTGTTGAATTACGAACTGACCGGCAAGGAAGGGGCCCCCATGGTGGTCCTTAGCCACTCCCTGGGTTCGAGCCTGGTCATGTGGGAGCCCCAGTTGTCTGCCCTGGAGCCTCGTTTCCGGGTGCTGCGCTACGACACCCGGGGGCATGGCGGGAGCGAGGCCGTTCCCGGCCCTTATACCTTCGAAATGCTGGCCGCAGACGCAGTCGCCCTGCTGGACGAACTGGGAATTCCCCGGGTCCATTTCATCGGTCTGTCCATGGGGGGCATGATCGGACAGGCCCTGGGCATTTATCATCCCGAGAGGCTGGTCAGTCTGACTCTTTGCGACACGGCGGCGGCCAATCCGCCGGGGGCCCGGGAGATCTGGCAGGAGCGGATCGACCTGGTGCGCCGGCAGGGCCTCGCCCCCTTATGGGCCGGCACGCTGGACCGCTGGCTTAGCCCCGAATTCGTGCGGCGGAACCCGCCCCTGCTGGAAAAGATCCGCCGGCAGTTTCTGGCCACCTCCGTCAACGGCTACGGGGGCTGCAGCCAGGCCATCATGGGGCTGGATTATCTGGGGCAACTCGGCAGGATAAAGACTCCCACGCTGATTATCGTCGGTGAGGAGGACCAGGGCACGCCGGTCAGTGCGGCACGAGCCCTGCAGGATCGTATTTCCGGTTCCCGGCTGGTGATGCTGCCGCAGGCCCGCCACCTGTCCAGCGTAGAACAGACCGAGCACTTCAACCGGGCGGTGTTGGAATTTTTGACTACCCTATCAGAAATATAGGGTATCGGGGTCCGTTTCACACTATCCAACCTGCGTCTGCTAAACTCCCGCCATTTTTCCTGACTCCGGACGGGGTGAGGGAAGTCAAAGGAATAATGAATGGCTTTAATCAGTGCCCGAGACTTATGCTGGGGATTCCAGAATCCTCCGCTGCTGGAATGCATTAATTTTCAAATCGAAAAAGGGGAGCGGGTTTGTCTGCTGGGCCGCAACGGGTCCGGGAAATCCACCCTGCTCCAGATGTTGAACGGTGAGATTCTCCCGGACAGCGGGGAAATTTGGCGACAGCAGGGCCTCACCGTGGCCTCCCTGGACCAGGCAGTTCCACGGGAATTGGCGGGCACGGTTCGCGAGGTGGTGGCCGGCGGGCTGAACCCGAGAGGGCCGGCCCTGGCCGAAACCCACCGGATCGAGACGATTTTGTCCAGGACCCAGCTCGCCCCCGAAGCCCCATTCGCCGACCTTTCCACGGGGATGAAACGGCGGACCCTCTTTGCCCGGGCCTTGGCCGGGGAGCCGGATATCCTGCTGCTGGATGAGCCTACCAACCATCTGGATATCGAGACCATTGTGTGGCTCGAAAACTTTATCCTGCGCCATGTCAAAACCCTGCTTTTTGTGACCCACGACCGGGCTTTCTTGCAGAAAACAGCCACCCGGGTGCTGGAATTGGACCGGGGAAGCCTGTTTTCCTATGACTGCAATTATGAGACTTATCTGCAGCGCCGGCAGGCGCTTCTGGAAGCCGAAGAGCTGGAGAACGGACGGCTCGACAAAAAGCTTTCCCAGGAGGAGGCCTGGATCAGGCAGGGCATCAAAGCCCGCCGCACCCGCAATGAAGGACGGGTCCGGGCCCTGTTCCGGCTGCGCGAGGTCCGCCGGGCCCGCCGGGAAAAAACCGGAAATGTAACCCTACGCCTTCAGGGAGCCTCGAAAACCGGAAAACTGGTTATCGAAGCCGAGGGGGTGGGTTTCACCTACGGGGAAACCCCGGTAGCCCGGGATTTTTCCACCCGGATC
>JALOOY010000182.1 GCA_025454185.1 Thermodesulfobacteriota bacterium | reverse complement strand
GAAATTGCTGGTCCATGAGCAGCGCTCCCTCAGCCCGGCCCATCGGGAGGAATTGAAGGAACGCCAGCGGCTCTACGTGGGCCGACTCATCAAGGTCCTCGAACAACTCCGGGAGCGGGGCGAGATGCTGGACCTGGATCTGACGGTCTGCGCCTACGCCTTTTTCGGCATGGTCAGTTGGGCCTACCGCTGGTACCGGCCGGAAGGGAAAGTGAAACTGGAGGAACTTTCGGAGGTTTTCTATACTATTTTTACCCGGGGGATCTATCGGGATGGTTCCAGCGGAGCCAAAAAAGCTATAAAAAAGCTAAAAAAACGTTGACAAAGAAGGGGCGTTTATATAGTGATAAAGCACAAGCTTTAAGCAGGCGCTCAACTATCTAACCTTGTAAAAAACAACCATAAAAAGGGTTCCACGACCCGGCCGTTTCTTACCGGCAGCAGGGGGACAACATGGGTGTAGCCAAATACGTCAAAAATAAAAAAGACGGCATTGAAGAGGTCATTCTCCAGTCCGGGATCTCCGTCAAACCGGTCTATACCCCCCGGGACCTGGAGGCGGTCGGTTTTGACTACAATCAAGATCTGGCCGATCCCGGGACCTACCCCTTTACCCGGGGGATCCACCCCCTGGGCTACCGCAGCCGGGCCTGGACCACCCGTCAGTACACCGGCTTCGGCACCCCGGCCGAGACCAACGAGCGTTTCAAACTCATGATCAGCCACGGCCAGACCGGGCTCAACGTGGCTTTCGACCTGCCTTCCCAGATGGGACTGGATTCCGACGACCCCCTGGCCGAGGGCGAAGTGGGCCGGGTGGGCATGGCCGTGGATTCGCTCAGGGATTTCGAGATCGCCTTCCAGGACATCCAACTGGACCAGATCGGCGTGGGCCTGACCATCAACGCCGTGGCCTCCATCATGCTGGCCATGTTCCAGGCCATGGGCGAGAAATACGGCTACACCAAAGGCCAGATCAGCGCCACGCCCCAGAACGACATCCTCAAGGAAATGATCGGCCGCGGGGCCTGGATTTATCCCCTCGAACCGGCCGTGGCCCTTATCGGGGATACCATCGAGTATGCCATGCAGGAGCTGCCCAAGTGCAACCCGGTCAGCATCTGCGGCTACCATATCCGGGAATCCGGGGCCACCCCGGCTCAGGAGATCGCCTATGCCCTGCTGATCGCCAACGCCTACATCGACGAGGTGGTCCGCCGGGGCTACCGGGCCGAAGAATTCGTGGGCCGCTTTTCCTTCAACCTGAACATCTTCGGCAACCTCTGGGAGCAGGTAGCCAAGTTTCGGGCCGCCCGCAAGCTCTGGGCCAAAAACCTGCGGGAAAAATACGATGTGCAGAAGGACAAGAACATGTACCTCCGGGGCCTCTTCGGCGGCGGCGGCTACGGCTTGACCAAGGCCCAGCCGGAAAACAACATCATGCGCGGGGCTTATTACGCCCTGGCCGCGGCCCTGGGAGGAGCCCAGACTACGGCCCTTTGCTCCTTCGACGAGGCCTTTACCATCCCCACCGAACGGGCCGCCCTGCTCTCCCTGCGTACCCTGGAGATCCTCATGGAGGAGGTCGGGCTCCGTGACACGGTCGATCCCCTGGCCGGTTCCTATTTCATCGAGACCCTGACCCGGCAGATGGAGGACAAGATCCTGGAGGAAATGCAGGAGGTCGAAAAGATAGGCGGCGTAGTCCGGGCCGTGGCCCAGGGCTATATCCAACGCAAGGTTTCCCGCCAGGCCTATGAATTCGAGAAGGCCGTCCAAGAGGGGGAGCTGATCAAGGTGGGCGTGAACAAATATGTGGTTGGCGAGGAGGAGGATGTGGCCCTCCACGACTACCGGGAGGAATCGGCGGAAGAGAAGATCAAGGACCTCCAGGCCCTGCGCCGGGAGCGGTCCGGCGCGGACGTTTCCCGGACCCTCCAGGCCCTGGAGCAGGCCGTGCGGGACAAGAAGAACGTCATGCCCTTCCTGGTGGACTGCTGCCGGGCCTACTGCACGGTGGGGGAGATGGCCGGGGTGTTCAAACAGGCTTATGGGACGTTTGAGGAGCCGAGTATATTTTAGGATTCAAATCCGAAATTCGAAGCACGAAATCCGAAACAAAAAACAATGATCAAAAAATCAAATGATCAAAACTTCCCCCCTTTTCTCCCTGGCAAAGAGAATGTTTTGGATTTCTAATTTGGGGCATTTGAATTTGTTTCGGATTTCGGATTTCGGATTTCGAATTTTCCCTAAAGATAAACGTAAGGTTTGGAGGGAAAATGGTTAATAAGGTTTATCGGTTGGGTTGTGACATTGGCGGTACCTTTACCGACTTCGTATTGCTCGACGACCGCACCGGAGAGATCCGGACCGGCAAGTGCCTGACCACCCCGGGGGACCCTTCGGACGCCGTGGAGGAGGGGATTCGGGCACTGGAAGCGGGTGTCCCCGACTTCGTGGGCCAACTGGACGAGCTGATCCACGGCACGACCCTGGTGATCAATGCCATTATCGAGCGCAAAGGGGCCAAGACCGGCCTGATCACCACCAAGGGTTTTCGGGACGTGCTGGAGATCGGCCGGGAGATCCGCTACGCCCCCTATGACATCTTCGCCGAATTTCCCCGGCCCCTGATCCCCCGCAACCGGCGCCTCGAGGTGGACGAGCGGGTCCGCAGCGACGGAACCGTCCTGCAGGCTCTGGACCCGGAGGAGGCCCGGCGGGTGGTGCGCACCCTGGTCGGGATGGGGGTGGAATCGATCGCCGTCTGCCTGCTCAATTCCTTCGAGAACCCGGCCCACGAGCTGCTGCTTCAGGAGATCATCGAACGGGAGGCCCCGGGTTTGTCCGTCTCCATCTCCTACCGGGTCCTGCCCCAGATCAAGGAATACGAGCGCACCAGCACCACCGTAACCAACGCCTATGTGAAGCCGCTGACCGGACGGTACCTGTCCAAGCTGGCCGGTAGGCTGGAGTCCGTCGGCTTCCGGGGCAAACTCTTCATCATGCTCTCCAGCGGCGGCGTCACCTCCGTGGAGACGGCCGCCGAGTTCCCGGTGCGGATCATCGAGTCCGGCCCCACGGCGGCGGTCATCGCCGGCCAGTACTACGGCCGGCACTTCAACATTTCGGAGATGTTCTGCTTCGACATGGGCGGGACCACGGCCAAATCCTGTTTGATCCAGAAGGGGGTAGCCGGCGTGGTGCCCACCTTCGAGGTGGGGCGGGTGCAGCGCTTCATGAAAGGCAGCGGCCTCACCATCCAGGTCCCGGTAGTGGACCTGATGGAGATCGGCGCCGGGGGCGGCAGCATCGCCCACGTGAGCAAACTGGGCACGCTCCAGGTGGGGCCGGAAAGCTCCGGGGCCCTGCCCGGGCCGATCTGCTACGGGCGGGGCGGGGCGGACCCCTGTGTGACCGACGCCGACCTCCTGCTGGGTTACCTGGACGAAGACTACTTCCTCGGCGGGACCATGAAGCTCGACAAGGAGGGGGCCCGGCGCGGCGTAGAGGAAAAGATCGCCCAGCCCCTCGGGGTTTCCTTCCTCCAGGCCGTCTGGGGCATCCACGACCTGATCAACGAAACCATGGCCGCGGCGGCCAAGACCCACATCGCCGAAAAAGGCGGCAACCCCAAACTGGTGACCATCGTGGCCTTCGGCGGGGCGGGCCCGGTGCACGCCTACGGTCTGGCCAGGAAGCTGGGGGCCCCCCGGCTGCTGGTGCCGCCCAATGCCGGGGTCGGATCGGCCATGGGCTTTTTCACGGCCCCCCGGGCCTTTGATCTCCTGCGCAGCCACAAGGTCTCCCTGGCCGAGGCCGACTTTGCCGATATCGAGCAGATCTTTCGTGACCTGGAAGCGGATTCCGCCAAAATTTTGCAGAAAGAAGCCGGCGGCGAGACCCTGCGCTTCGAAAGGTCCCTGGACCTGCGTTTCGTGGGCCAGGGCTCGGAACTCAACGTGCCTTTGCCGAACGGGGATTTCGCCGGGCTGGAAAAGGACGCCGTCCGGCGCCTCTTCGACGAAGCCTACGAGAAGCTCTACGGCCGCACCTATCCCGATTCGGAGGTGGAGTTCATCAACTTCAAGGTACGGGCCAGCCTGCCTGAAAAACTCCTGCAACTGCCCAAACTGAATCCAAGGGGAAAGCCGTCGCTAACGGAATCCGTCCGGGGCAGCCGGTTGGCCTATTCCCCGCTGGCCGGGGATTTTATCCCATACACGGTGTATGACCGCTACCGTCTGTTCCCGGGGGCGAAATTTTCCGGTCCGGCCGTCATCGAGGAGAAGGAATCCACCCTCATCGTGGGGGAAGACGGCCAGGTAGCGGTCGATGACTATGGGTTTCTATGGATCGACCTGGTCAATCGGATCAAAGATTAGGTCTAAAGATGTTATTATTTGGTGGTTTCGCAATAAGTTCGCAAGGGAGTCATTGCGAGGAGTGAAGCGACGAAGCAATCCCCAGGAATCAGATGGTTAGGCTGGGGGATTGCTTCACTCCGCTCGCAATGACGACTTTTTGCGGGTCCATTTTATTTGACTAAGATAAATTTCTTTATCGGAATCGTATCGGGGGTTAACTAATATGGGGCGCACATTCGATCCGATCACCCTGGAAATCCTGTGGCGGAGGCTGATCGCCATCGTGGACGAGGCGGACGGCAGCGTAGCCCGCACCGCCTTTTCCAGCCTGCTGCGGGATGCCCACGACTACACCTGCATGTTCACCGACCGGCAGGGCCGGGAGCTGGCCCAGGGTAGCTTCGCCACCCCCGGACAGTCGGGGGCCATGGCCCTGGGGGTGAAGGCCCTGGTCAAGCAGTACCCGGTCGACTTCTACCAGCCCGGAGACGTGTTCATTACCAACGACCCCTGGGCCCTGGCCGGGCACCTGAATGACGTCTGCGTCATGAGTCCGATCTTTTATAAGGAACGGCTGGTGGCCTTTACGGCCTGCGTCTTTCACCACCGTCTTCGAGGAAGGTCTCTTCATCCCTTTCGTGAAGCTCTATGACCGGGGGGTACTCAACCAACCGGTGCTGGATATGATTCGCTGGAACGTGCGCACCCCTGACGAAGTGACCGGCGATATCCGCTCCCAGATTTCGGCCAACTACGTCTGCGCCGAAAAGGTGGTGCAGATGCTCCGGGAAAGCGGCCTGGACGATCTGGACGACCTGGCCGACCAGATCATCGGCCTGACCGAGAAGAGCATGCGGGAGGAGATCGCCAAGATCCCCGATGGCGTCTACCAAGCCCGGGGCCTGATCGAGCAGACCAAGGGGCAGGAGGACATCGTCATCCAGGCCCGGGTGGAGATCAAAGGCAGCGACATCCTGGTGGATCTGGCGGGTTCCTCCGGCCAGGTCCACTGGGGCGGCAATGTGGTCTACAATTTTACCTACGCCTATGTCTTCATGGCCGTGAAAAGCATGTTCGCCCCGGATATTCCCAATAACGAGGGCTGCGCCCGGCCGATCCAACTGACCGCCCCGGAGGGGACCGTGGTGAACTGCCGCTTTCCGGCCGCCGTGGCGGCCCGCATGCAGGTGGGCCATTTCATGACTGAGGTGATCTACCGGGCCCTATCCGGCGTGCTTCCCCAAAAGGTCATCGCCGCCTCCGGCGGGACCCCGGCGGCCATGAACGTCTTTTACGGCAAACGCCGGGATGGGAAACCCTGGCACTCGGTCATCATCCGCGGCGGCGGCATGGGAGCCGGGGCGGCCAACGACGGTAATTACGTCTATATCTTCCCGGCCAACGGCGCCAACACGCCGGTGGAGATTTTTGAAAGCGACACCCCCCTGATCGTGGAAAAGCGCGAGCTGCTCGTCGATTCCGGCGGCCCTGGAAAGATGAAAGGGGGAGTCGGGAAACGGGAGGTCTTCCGGATCCCGGACGACCAGTATGCCCCCCGCCCGCCGGTCAACCTGGGCATCCAGGCCGGGCGGTTCAAGTATCCGGCGGAAGGACTGTTCGAAGGCCGGTTCGGAGCCCTGGCCCGATTTCTCGTCAATGGCGAGCCGGGGAACCCTTACGGCCTGACCCAGCTCAAGCCCGGGGACCGGGTCACCATCGACGCCCCCGGCGGAGGGGGCTACGGCCGGCCCTTCGCGCGGGAGCCCGAATTGGTGGCCGGCGATGTGCGGGATGGGTATGTGAGCCTGGAGAGCGCTCGGAAGGATTATGGGGTTGAAGTAAACGCCGAAACCCTGGAAGTCGATATAACACTAACGGAAAAACTGCGGGAGCGACAGAAAAGATAAATCCGAAATTCGATGTTGGACGTTCGATGTTCGATGTTGGATGTTCGATTTTTTGAGAGGTCTTATGCCCGACACCTTTATGCCATCCTTTAAGACGGCCGAGGAGCTGGCCGTCCATCAACTGCAGGGGCTGCAGTGGACCGCCCATCATGCTTATAACGGGTCCCCTTTTTATAAAAGGAAATTCGACGAGGCCGGCGTAAAACCGGAAGCGATCAAATCCCTGGACGACCTTCGGCGCCTGCCTTTCGTCACGGCCCAGGACCTGCGGGAGGGCTACCCCTTTCCACTGCTGTCCGTGCCGGAAGAGCAGGTGGTGCGGATTCACGCCTCCACCGGGACCACCGGCAAACGCAAGATCCTGGCCTATACCCAGAAGGACATCGACGATTGGGCCCACTTTTTCGCCCGCTGCTACGAAATGGCCGAGTTGACCCGACAGGACCGGGTGCAGATCGCCGTGGGCTACGGCGTCTGGACCGCCGGGGTGGGCTTTCAACTGGGCTGCGAGCGCTTCGGGGCCCTGGCCATCCCCATCGGGCCGGGCAATATCGACCTGCAGTGCCAGTTCCTGGAAGACCTGCGGCCCACGGTCATGTGCTGCACGGCCTCCATGGGCCTGCTCCTGGCCGAAGAGGTGGAGAAACGGGGCCTTCGCGACCGCATCGCCCTGAAAAAGATGATCTTCGGCTCGGAACGGAGCAGCGACGCCCAGCGGGCCAAGATCACCGCCCTGCTCGGCGTGGAGGCCCTGTTCGACATCCCGGGACTGACTGAACTCTATGGCCCGGGTACGGGACTGAGCTGTTCGAAGGGTGAGGCCATTCACTACTGGGCCGACTACTATATCCTGGAGCTGTTGGACCCCATTACCCTGGAACCGGTGAAAGCGGGAGAAACCGGCGAGATGGTGGTGACCACCCTCTGCAAGGAGGCCGCCCCCCTGATCCGCTACCGTACCCGGGACCTGACCCGGATGATCGAGGCCCCTTGCGCCTGCGGGAACATCCTGCCCCGCCACGATCGCATCCTGGGTCGCTCCGACGACATGATCATCTTCCGGGGTGTCAATCTCTATCCGGCCCACGTGGACGAGATCCTGTCCAAGATCCAGGGGGCCGGCAGTGAATACCAGATCCATCTGGAGCGCCGGGAGGACGGC
>JALOOY010000181.1 GCA_025454185.1 Thermodesulfobacteriota bacterium | reverse complement strand
GCTCTTTGCCCTCCTTTTCCACTACTCCTTTCTGGTGGTACTGCTCCGGCACCTGCGCTTTTTTGCCGAGCCGGTGCCGGGTTTCGTCCAGATCCTGGAGGCCCTGGACGGCTTTGCCCAGGCCGGGATCGCCCCGCTGACGGGTTGGGGGCTCCCTAACCTGCTGCTCAGCGGCGTGGTGCTGCCCGGGATGGCTACGCTCCTGCTACTGCGACGTTTGTGGGTGCCCAGCGTCCGCTATATCTCCCTGCCGGGCGATTTCTTTCCCCTCCTGCTGATCATCGGCATCGCCACCACCGGCATTCTTATGCGCTATGTCTTCAAGCTGGACGTGGTGGGCGTCAAACAGTTGATGATGGGGCTGGTCACCTTTCACCCGGTGGTGCCGCCGAACATCGGGGTCCTGTTCTATATGCACCTTTTCCTGGTCTGCAGCCTCTTTGCCTATTTCCCCTTCAGCAAGCTCGTGCACCTCGGAGGGATTTTTCTGAGCCCCACCCGCAACCTGGCCAACAACAACCGGATGGTCCGCCACGTCAATCCCTGGAGCTACCCGGTGAAAGTCCACACCTACGCAGAATACGAAGAAGAATTCCATGACAAAATGGTCGAGGCTGGATTGCCTGTGGAAAAGGAGTAACCATGGCCTTCAAGAATACACCGAAACCTGACGAATTAGCCCGCATCGGACATAAACCGCCCCTGTGGAAAGGCTGGATGGACGATCCGGTGGTTATCCGCCCGGGGGTCTTCTGTTACCCGGCCCAGCCGAAGAATTTGGAGGCCGTGGGCATGCCCTTTCCCCGGAAATGGTCACCCACGGACGACGACTGGCAGCTTCCGGAAGACTGGAAGAAAATCTTCATCGAAGGCATGCGGGAACGGCTGATCAAATACCGCACCTTTCACGTGTTTATGGACATCTGCGTGCGCTGCGGCGCCTGTGCCGACAAGTGCCACTTCTTCATCGGCTCCGGGGACCCGAAAAACATGCCGGTCCTGCGGGCCGAACTGCTGCGCTCCATCTACCGCAAGGAATTCACCTTCCTGGGCAAGATGTTCGGCAAGGCCGCCGGTGCCCGGGACCTGACCCCGGAGGTGTTGAAGGAGATCTGGACCTACTTGTATCAATGCACCGAATGCCGCCGCTGCTCCCTGTTCTGCCCCTACGGGATCGATACGGCCGAGATCACCATCATCGGCCGGGAATTGACCAACCTGCTGGGCTTGAACATTGACTGGATCGCCGGTCCGGTGGCCAACTGCTACCGCAAGGGCAACCATTTGGGTATCGAGCCCCACGCCTTCAAGGACATGATCGACTTTTTTCTGGACGAGATCGAAGGCGTTACCGGTATCCGGCCGGACCCCTCCTTCAACCGGAAAGGGGCGGAGATCCTCTTCGTGACTCCTTCGGGCGACGTCTTTGCCGACCCGGGCACCTATACGGCCATGGGCTACCTGATGCTGTTCCATGAACTGGGCCTGGATTACACCTGGAGCACCTACGCCTCCGAGGGCGGAAACTTCGGGTTTTTCACCAGCAGTGAAATGGCCAAGCGGCTGAACTACAAGGTGTATGCCGAAGCCAAACGGCTGGGGGTCAAGTGGATCCTGGGCGGCGAGTGCGGTCATATGTGGCGGCTCATGCACCAGTACATGGATACCTGGAACGGGCCGGCCGATTTTCTGGAAGAACCCGTTTCCCCCATCACCGGGACCAAATTTGAGAACGCCAAGGCCACCAAGATGGTACACCTGGTCGAGTTTACGGCGGACCTGATCAAACACGGCAAACTGAAGCTGGATCCCAGCCGGAACGACAACCTGCGGGTGACTTTCCATGATTCCTGCAATACCTCCCGGGGCATGGGCTTTTTCGAAGAACCCCGCTACGTCATCAAACATGTCTGCAACAATTTCTTTGAAATGCCGGAAAACACCATTCGGGAACAGACCTTCTGCTGCGGCAGCGGTTCGGGCCTGAACGCCGGCGAAGACATGGAGTTGCGCATGCGGGGCGGTTTCCCCCGGGCCAACGCCGTCCGCTATGTCCATGAAAAACACGGGGTCAACATGCTGGCCAATATCTGCGCCATCGATCGGGCGGCCCTGTCCACCTCCATGGAATACTGGGTCCCGGATGTGCGGGTCACGGGGTTGCATGAAATGGTGGCCAACGCCCTGGTCATGGAGGGAGAAGGAGAGCGTACCACGGACCTGCGCGGTGAACCGCTGCCCGGGTTCGAAGAAGCAGAGGAGGGCGAAGAATAATGTACGACAGCGGCAAGATCATAACCGGCATCGTGATTTTCGTTGTTCTGGTGACCTTTCCGATCTGGTACAACCTGGGCCGGGCCACGCCTCCGCCGGACCCCAAGATCGATACGCCGGTCATCCAGGAAATGAAAGTGAAACAGTGCATCGAACCCAAACAGGCCATGAAGGGCAATCACATGAAGATCCTCGACGAGTGGCGCCACACGGTGGTGCGCAACGGCGAGCGGATCTACACGGCGCCCGACGGGAAGCAGTACGACATGAGTCTGCAAAATACCTGCATGAAATGCCACTCGAACAAGACCCAGTTCTGTGATCAGTGTCATAATTACCTGAAGGTGAACCCCTATTGCTGGGATTGCCATATAGTGCCAAAGGAGAAAAAGTAATGGGCCTCAATCGAAGGGATTTTCTGAAGATCGCCGGGGTCTCCAGCCTCTTCGGGCTGGGGGGTAAGCTGGCCTGGGAGGTCCTCGGGCCCGGGGCGCTGGAAGCCTCCACGAAGCCGGCCCCGCTGACGGCGGCCAAGCACTGGGCCATGGTGATCGATACGCGCAAGTTCAAGTCGGAAGCCGATATGCAGAAATGCATCGACGCCTGTAACAAGGCCCATAATGTTCCCCAGATCCCCGGCGCCAAGGAAGAGATCAAATGGATCTGGCTGGAGAAATACGGCCACGTGTTTCCCGACGACGAGCACCAGTACGTATCCGAAGCCGTGGAACACAAGCGGTTTTTGACCTTCTGCAACCACTGCACCAACCCTCCCTGCGTGCGGGTCTGCCCGACCCAGGCCACTTTCAAGCGGGCCGACGGTATCGTCATGATGGACATGCACCGCTGCATCGGCTGCCGTTTCTGCATGGCCGGCTGCCCCTACGGTTCCCGGAGCTTCAACTGGGGGGACCCGCGCCGCTACCTCAAGGAGCCGACCAACCCGGAGTACCCGACCCGCTCCAAAGGGGTGGTGGAAAAGTGTACTTTTTGCGAAGAGCGTCTGGCCAAAGGCCTGCATCCGGCCTGCGTCGAGGCCTCCAACGGGGCCCTGATCTTCGGGGACCTGGCCAATCCGAATTCCGAAGTCCGGAAACTGCTTAAGGAAAATTACTCCATTCGCCGTAAACCCGGATTGGGAACCGCTCCCAACTTATTCTATCTGGTATGAGGTGGTTATGATCGAAAAAGCGCTGACCGGAAGTAAAGGATATTATACGTGGCTCGGCTTCCTGGGGATATTCATCCTCACCGGAGTCGGCTGTTACCTCTACCAGTTCAACGAGGGCCTGCGCATTACCGGCCTGAGCCGGGACGTGTCCTGGGGCTTTTACATCGCCCAGTTCACCTTCCTGGTCGGGGTGGCCGCTTCGGCCGTCATGCTGGTGCTTCCTTATTACCTGCATGACGTGAAAGCCTTCGGCAAGATCACCATCCTGGGCGAGTTTCTGGCTATCGCCTCGGTGACCATGTGCATCCTTTTTATCTTTGTGGACCTCGGTAATCCTGTCCGGATCCTCAACGTTATGATGTACCCCACGCCGAATTCCATCCTCTTCTGGGACATGATCGTCCTCAACGGCTATCTGTTCCTCAATATCTTCATCGGCTGGAACGTGCTGGCCGCCGAACGCAAGGCCGTGGCCCCGCCCAAATGGGTCAAACCGTTGATTTATATTTCCATACCCTGGGCCGTCAGCATCCATACCGTGACGGCCTTTCTCTACGCCGGCCTGCCGGGCCGCCATTTCTGGCTCACGGCCATCATGGCCGTCCGCTTCCTCGGTTCGGCTTTCGCCGCCGGTCCGGCCCTGCTGGTCATCCTGGCCTTGATCGTCCGGCGGACCACCGGGTTCGACGCGGGCAACGAAGCCATCAAAAAGCTGATCAACATTATCACCTATGCCATGCTGGCCAGCATCTTTTTTGTCATTCTGGAGATATTTACCGCTTTCTACAGCAACATCCCCAGTCACAAACACGCCCTGCAATACCTGTTCTGGGGGCTGGAAGGCCACAACAAATATACCACCTGGACCTGGATCTCCGTGGTCGTTGGCATCCTCTCGGCCCTGCTCCTCCTGCTGCCCTGGACCCGCAATAAGATCGGCATTGCCGCCGTGGCCTGCGCCGGGGTTTTCGCTTCCCTGTGGATCGAAAAAGGTTTGACCCTGGTGGTCACCGGCTTTATCCCCAACCCCCTGGAGCAGGTGGTGGAATATGCGCCTACGTTGCCGGAGATCCTGATCGGCCTGGGGGTCTGGGCCACCGGTTTCCTGGTGCTGACCCTGCTCTATAAGATCGCCACGGACGTGAAGCTGGATCCCAACAGCGCCCACGTGCATTGATACATAGCTTTTTAGAGATAAAAAGCCCATCCGCATCAGGATGGGCTTTTTATTTATTAGAAGACGAACATCCAACATCGAACATCCAACGTCCAACATTGAATATGGATGTAAAAACTTACTTTTTATTTGTTATTGATAAATCTCCCAAGCGCTAACCATCATTGGACGTTCGATGTTGGATGTTCGATGTTCGTCTTTTTCCCCCCAAAGGGTCCCGCGCGATATGTGTCTTCTCTTTCCGAGACGTTTTATTAACCAGCACCCAGACATCATTTCTTCTTAATCCCATGAAACAATTCGCTGCCCACCCCCGGATACACCTTGCGCTTATCGGCCGGGGTGGGGGAGGGGGCTGCAGGCCAGACGTCCGACCGGGGTTCCGCGCCTTCCCGGGCCGTCTTCGAGGGCGCGGAATCGATCAGCGTGGGATGGGAGCGGATATCCACCCCCGGAACGTTGCAACTGAACTCGATGGGGATGCCGTTGGGGT
>JALOOY010000180.1 GCA_025454185.1 Thermodesulfobacteriota bacterium | reverse complement strand
GAAAAACTGAACGAATTTCTGGAGACCACCAAGGAACTGCGGGACAGTGTGGTCTCCTCCCTGATCTATCCCCTGATCCTCCTGGGCACCGGGGGCCTTTCCGTCATCGTGCTGCTCACCTACGTGCTGCCCAAGTTTTCCGTGATCTTCGCCGAACTGGGAGGGGCCCTGCCCCTGCCGACCAAAATCCTGCTGGCGGTCAGCCAGGTCCTGCAAGACTTCTGGTGGGCGGCGGGTCTGGCGACGGCCCTGTCCGTCTATCTGTTCCGCCGGTACATCCGCAGTCCCTCCGGCCGGCTTCAATGGGACCGCTTTAAACTGCGGGCACTCCGGGACCTGGTTACCAAGCTGGAGACCGCCCGCTTCTGCCGGACCCTGGGGACCCTGTTGCGCAGCGGCGTGCCCCTGCTGCAGGCCTTGACCAACGCCAAGGACGTGATCGGCAACCGGGTCATGGCCGCGGCCATCGACGGCGTTACCAAAGGCGTGAAAGAGGGCAAAGGGATCGCCCTGCCGCTGAGTGCGGCCCGGGTCCTTCCGCCCCTGGCCCTGTCCATGATCAAGGTGGGCGAGGAAACGGGCCAGTTGGATGCCATGCTCATGAAGGTGGCCAACACCTATGAAAAGAGCCTGCGCATTGCGGTCAAACGGTTTGTAAGCCTCATGGAACCGGCCCTGATCCTGGGCATGGGCCTGGTCATCGGCTTTATCGTCCTTTCCATGTTGATTGCCATCTTCAGCATCACCGAATTGCCTTTTTGATGAACCCTCCTCGGAAGAAAAAACCGCGGGACCCCTGGGGATTTACCCTGATCGAGTTGATGATCGTCCTTTTTCTGGGGACCCTGATCCTGGGGCTGACGGCCATGTTTTTCGCCCAGGCCCTGGCGGCCGGCCGGCTGCAGGCCACGGCCCGGGAGATGTCCGCCACCATCCGCCAGGCCCGGGCGTTGACCAAGATCCACGACAGCCGCCAGGTGGTTTCCTTCGACCTGGACGGACGCGAGTACGGTCTGGAAGGCTACGGCCGGAAAAAGATCCCGGCCCAGGTTACCCTGAAGGTGCTGGACCCCTACCAGGGCGAGATCGAGCACGGGCAATACCGGCTGGTCCTGGAACCCAACCGGGGACTGGAGGGCGGCCTGTTCCAGTTGTCCAGTAAAAAGAGGTCGCTTCAGATTCAGATCGACCCCATCCTGGGCGCGACGGTGGTGCGGTGAAGCGGATATCTGCGAGACAAAGACGAACAGCGAACAGCGAACAGCGAACAGCGAACAGCGAAGTAACTGCCAAACCCAGGGCAAATATTTCAATATTCGCTGTTGGACGTTCGCTGTTGGGCGTTCGAGGGTCGTCTTTCCGTTATAAAAGCCTTCCCGATCGACGGGGCTTCACTCTTCTGGAGGTCCTGGTGGCCCTGGCCGTCCTGGGCCTCGCCGTGACCGTGGTCTTTCAATTGTTTTCGGCCAATCTCCAGGCCCTTTCGGCTTCGGAAAATTACGTGGAGGTTTCCCTGCGGGCCGCGGCCCGCCTGCGGGAACTGCTCGACGACCGGGAATTGAGCGAGAGGGCCTGGAGCGAAATTTCTCCCGAAGGCTACCGCCTGGAGATCGCCGTCAGGGAGGCCCTGGCGGACCGGACCGATCTGCTGCCGGTGCGGCTCCTGGAGGTGGACCTGACCGTGCGCTGGAACCGGGGTAACCGGGAGCGGTCCCTCAATTTTCAGACCCTGAAGCTGATGGAGAAGGAACTTTAATGGGTTGGCACGCCGGCGCTCCGGTTTCGTTTCCGCCCTCTGCTCGAGGCGGATTCACCCTGCTCGAGCTCCTGCTCTCCATCATGATACTATCCCTGGTTTTTTTGGTGATTATGGGTGCCCTCCGGCTCGGGTTCCGCTCGGTGGAGTCCGGGGAGAAAAAAGTGGAGGCCCTGGAGCGGATCCGCAACGCCGTCAATTTGATCGAAGCCCAGATCGAATCCGAGGTCCTGCTCTCTTACGAAGAAAACGGCGAAAAAAAATACTACTTCCGGGGGGGGCGGACCGCCCTGGATTTCGCCACCAACTATTCCATCTGGGGGGGTGAAAAGGGCTTCGTGGTGGCCGGCTACCGGGCCGACCCGCAGGCGGACGGCCGCTGGTCCCTCCTGGCCCGGGAAAATATTATAGGCCAGGAAAACCGGCGGGAAACCCGGATGTTGGAGAACCTGGAAGAGATCCGCTTTGAATATTTCGTCCGGGATACCTCCCAGGACCCCCGGGACAATCCGGGCAACTGGGTGGAGGAGTGGGCCGAGGGCGAAGATTTGGCCACTTCCGAAAAACTGGAAAAGGTTCGTTTCTTTTTCCGGCTTAACCGGAAGGACTGGACCTGGATCATCCCCTTGCGGGGCCGGGGCGGAGCGGCCGCTGCGGTTTCCCCCGGCGGCCAGCCCGGAGTCCCCGGCCTGGCTCCGGCCCCGGTACCGGCTCCGGCAACGACCGGCGGGACCCCGAAAAAACCATGAACAGCCTGGAGAAAAGACCCGGATTGCCGGGGGGGCAAAGGGGCATAGCCCTGCTGGTGGTGCTCTGGGTGCTGACCATCCTCATGGTCATCGTCTTTTCCTTTTCCTATATGGCCAGAACGGAGACCTTTTCCAGCCGGGCCTTTAAGGAGGGCTGGGAAAACAAGTTCCTGGCCGAGGCGGGCCTGGAACGGGCCATCATGGAATTGTTTTACCGGAAGCAGAACCCGCTGGCCCTGGAAGACGAAGGCCTCGATCCCTGGCGGATCGACGGCACGGCCTATATCGGCACCCTGGGGAAAGGCAGTTACCGGGTGCGCCTCATCGACGAGTCCGGGAAGATCGACCTGAACCTGGCTGCGGAAGCCATTCTGCGCAACCTGTTGACCAACCTGGACTTCGCGGCGGAGGACAAGGAGCGGTCCATCGATGCCATCGTGGATGCTATCCTGGACTGGAAGGACCCGGATGACTTCCATAGGCTCAACGGGGCGGAGAACGATTATTATCAGTCCCTGCCGAATCCCTACAAGGCCCGGAACGGGAATTTCGAAACCGTGGAGGAACTCCTCCTGGTCAAGGGCCTGACCCCGGAAATTCTTTACGGCCAGGACCGCAAAACGGGTTTGATCGACCTGCTGACCGTGCAGGGCCGGACCAATAAAATCAACATCAATGCCGCGTCCCCGGCGGTCCTGCTGGCCCTGCCCGGCATGACCGCGGAGCTGGTGGAAGGGCTCATCGCCTACCGGACCGAGCGGGAGATCAAGAATATCCAGGAAATATCCGGGCTCCTGGGGGAGGCCCTGGCCCAGGTCAGCCCTTATATTTCCGTGGTGGGCAGTTCCGTGTATACCATAGAGTCCGTCGGGTATCAGCGGAGCAATCAAAGCGGCTACGGTATCCGGGCCAAGATTCAAATAGAGGGGGACAAACGATACCGGTATCTTTATTATAAAAATCCGGTTATAATCAAAAGGGAAGTGGAGGATGCCGAATAAACCGTCATGACAGCTTTCGTCGAATCCCTAAGCGGAAACCTGGCCCGGGCCGGCGCCGTCGCCGGCCGCGGCGGTCGCTCGCTTTGGCGGGTGCTGGCCTTGAGTCCGGCCGATGACCTGATCGCCTTTCGCAAGATCCTGGGGGTGGCCATCGACCCGGAGGGCGCCTCCGTTTGCCTGGGCAGCCGGTTCCTCTCGCGGATCAAAGTCCTGGATCACCGCCGCCTGAGGCCCGAAGAGGAGGGCCCGGCCTCCGCCGAATGGCTGGCCTCCGCCGTGGCCGTGTACCTCACCGGGAAAAAGGCCATTCGGACGGACATAGTCCTGTCGGTGCCCAAATCCTGGGTCATTATCAAAACCGCGGAGTTTCCGGCCACCGTCCGGGAAAACCTGAGCGACGTGGTGGCCTATGAGATGGACCGCCTCACCCCCTTCAACCCGGACGAGGTTTACTTCGATTATCGGATCCTGTCCGAGGAGGAGGGGCGCCTGCGTCTGCTGATCATCGCCGGACGGATCGATCGGCTCGACCCCTACCTGGCGGCTTTTCGTGAAAAGGGGCTGCGGGTTGCCGGGATCACCACCCACCTGGTGGGGCTGGAATGCCTCCACCGTTATGTCGGCCCAGCAGGGGAAACGATTTTTTTTGAGCTTAGGGAAAAAGGTTACGAAGGGGGGCTGTTTCGTCAGGGGGCCGTCGCCGCCTCCCTGACGGGAAATTTTCAGGGCAGCGGAAACGGGGAGAAGGTGGACCAGGTGCTGGAAGAGACGGCGGCCCTGGAACCCGACCCGGAAGTCGCCGATCCCTCCCGGCCCCTGCTTATTCATCTGGTCGACAGGAATCCGGCCTTAAGGGAACTGCTGAAAATCCGGCTGAACCGGCCGGTCGCTTTTCTGGATGAGACGGACCTGCGGCTGAATCTGGAACGACCCCAGGAAGTTCCTTTTACGGCCCTGGGCGGGCTGTTGTCTTTTCTCTGGAACAAGGCCGGCGGGGTCAACCTGCTGACCCGGGGGAAGCGTGCCCGGGTGCGAACCCCTTTCTGGCTGACGATCCCCCTGGTGCTGGTCCTGGCCGCTTTGATCGGGATCTATTGGGTCATCCCGGTGCAGATGGAAACAAGGCGGCTGGCCCTGATCGACAAACAGATCGCCCAGACCAAGGGAGAGGTAAAAAAGGTCGAAACCCTGAAAAAGGAAATGGAGGGTCTGAACCGGGAGCGGGACATGATCAGCGATTTCAAAAATGCCCGACAGATGACCATCGGGTTTCTCAGGGAACTGACCCAGATCATCCCCAAGGATTCCTGGCTGACCCGCTTGCGTATTTCCGAGAACCAGATCAATATCGAAGGCTATGCCCCGTCGGCCACCCTGCTGGTACCCAAACTGGAGGCCTCCCGGTTTTTCAAGAAGGTGGAGTTCGCTTCGCCTACCTACCGGGATCCCAAGCTGAATCAGGACCGGTTTCAAATCAAGATGGAACAGGAGTAGGGCCTTGTCCAAAAGTAAGATCCTGCTGGCCGCCGTGCCGCTCATCCTCCTGCTGGCGGCGGGACTCGTCTATGAGTACGGCTATCTGCGCATTCAGGAGGACCTGGCCGTCCTC
>JALOOY010000179.1 GCA_025454185.1 Thermodesulfobacteriota bacterium | reverse complement strand
GCTGGAAAAAGAACTATTGACAGCCATCAATAAACTGGGCATCGGCCCTCAGGGCCTGGGGGGGCGGACGACTTCCCTGGGGGTCCACGTTCGTCTCCTGCCCTGTCACATCGCCAGCCTCCCGGTGGCGGTCAATGTCCAGTGCCACGCCAGCCGGCACCGGGAAGTCACTATTTAGCCAAGGAGTTTTTTGATGGCCAAAACAGTCCACCTTACCACACCCCTTACCGACGAAGCGGTTTCCGCCCTGGAAGTGGGAGACAAGGTATTCCTGAGCGGTATCATTTATACGGCCCGGGATGCAGCCCACAAACGCCTGATAGATCTTTTGGACGCCGGCCGGCCTTTGCCTTTCGACGTCCGGGGGCAGGTCATCTATTACGTGGGGCCTTCGCCGGCCCGCCCCGGGAGAATTATCGGCGCCGCCGGCCCGACCACCAGTTACCGCATGGATCCCTACGCCCCCCGGCTCCTGGAGATCGGCCTGAAGGCCATGATCGGCAAGGGCAAACGGGCCCCGGCAGTCAAGGAGGCCCTGGTGCGCCACCGGGCGGTATATCTGGGCGCCACCGGCGGGGCCGGGGCCCTGATTGCCCAATCCATCAAGTCCGCGGAAGTCATTGCCTACGAAGAGCTGGGGCCGGAAGCCATCCGACGGATGATGGTGGAAAACTTTCCGGCCGTGGTCATCAACGATGCCCGGGGAAACGACTTGTATGAAGAAGGTGTGAAAACCTATCGGATCGAAGACTAAGGCCCTGCGGGGTAATCCGCAAATTGTACTTGAAAAATGGACCGGGAAAATTTTAGTATGAGGGAGTCATTGGCAATGGTTCCCGTTCAGAACCCAAAAAATAAACGGAGGGTGGAGGTGGATGCCATGAAGATCAGGCCTGTTACGAGGGTCCGCTGGTTTCTAATCGTTTTCGGCGCAGTCCTGGTGGGGACGGTCTGGGCGGGACTCAATGCCTGCACCCCCAACTCCAGCTCTTCCAGCGGGGCGCAGACCCGACCCGGCGACACCGGGAGCTATGAATCCCACTGGAAGGTCACTGTTGCGCCGGCGCAGTCCTCCATGTTTCAATCCACCGGCGGCTCATTGTCGTCCAGCACGTTAAACACCACCTCGGTGGCGATTACCGTTACCGACCCCAACGGGGCACCGGCCCCCAACGGCACCACGGTGTATCTAACCTGCTCGAACGGTGCCTTTGGTTTCCGGACCACCTCAGTCGGCTATAACTACTCCCAACCGATCACCACCGATACCCGGCAATTGACCAACGGAAAGGCCTGGATCGATTTCATTGCCGGATTTACACCTGGTACGGGCAGCATCAACGCCACCTTCCAGGGCGTAACGGGAACGGCCACCATCAACATCATGCCCACCCCCGAGGCGACGACCACCACCAGTACCAGCGCCCCTTAGCTTTTATGTTCAAAGAGATCGACGATAGTTGTTTCCAGCAGGAAGTCATAGAGCCCGGGGGGACCGTGCTGCTGTTGGCCTATGCCCCCTGGTGCGGCGATTGCCGGCGGATTATGCCCGTTTTTAAGGATGTATCCGATTTGCCGGAGTATGGTGACGTCTGTTTTCTGCAAACGGACGTTACGAAGAACACCGGCGCCAAAAAGACCCTCGGCGTGGAACGCTATCCAACCTTGTGCCTGTTCCGTGGCGGCCGCCAGGTGGCCGAACGAGTGGCCGAAGTGCCGGAGGAGGAGCAGCGGGCCATCATCAGGGCTCTGCTCCGCCAGGGAGCTGCATAACCCTGGTAAATCGACCGTCATCAGGAGGCGGTCCAAGAATTTTCACATCAGAGGAGGTTGACAATGAAAAAAATTTATTTTTTTCCCCTGGTGGGGTTGCTCCTGGTCTGTGGTTGGATCTTGACGGCCTGCGATTCCAGTTCCTCGGGGGGCGGGTTTAATAATGAAACCGTTCAGTTTACCGTCAACGGGGACAAGATCACCCACAATGCCAACGCTTCCCGAACCTATACCGTTCCCGGCGTCGGGACCGATTTTTGGGAACTGACCTGGTTTTGCGGGAATTATAAGGACCAGACGGCCAAGACCATCAAGCTGACCTTCAAGAAAGTCAACAATACCTGGGTGCTGGACAAGGAAGATTATAGCGGCGGTTCCTGCGCCTGATCAGCATCCCCACTTACGCCCTACTTCGAATTTTTCTCTCCAAGCGGGATGGGCCGGTGCCCGTTCCGCTTTTTCTTTCCTGAAGACCAGGCATCTCCTTTTGACAACAGAAAAATTAGAGACTATTATTTGAATAATTGTTCATATATAAAAACGCCAGAAAGAGAATGCCACCAATTAGTTCAACAGAAGAAAGTTGCGGCATCCGGGTACTGCACCAGGAGCGGATCCGAAAGGCCCGAAAGGAGGCCGCTCCGGAAAAAGAAACCGCCCGTCTGGCTGCCGTTTACAAGGCCCTGGGCGATCCCACCCGGTTGCGGATGATCATGGGCCTGCGCGAGGGGGAGATGTGCGTCTGCGACCTGGCGGCCTTCCTGGGGCTGACGGAATCGGCCATTTCCCACCAACTGCGGCTGCTGCGGGATCTGGCCCTGGTCAAAAAGCGGCGGGACGGTCAAATACTTTATTATTCACTGGACGATGATCATGTTTCCGACCTGCTGCGGGTGGGCCTGGAGCACGTCCGTGAAGGACAGGGATAGAAAGGGCATGTCATTTTTATCGGCGGCCTTGGAGAAGAGCTGGGACCTGCTGCTGGACTCGAGCGTCTACGTCCTGTTCGGTCTGGTGATCAGCGGCCTGGTCCGGTCCTGGGTGAACCCGCAGACCGTGGCCCGGCATCTGGGGCAGGGTCGTTTTACTTCGGTGTTCAAAGCCGCCCTGGTGGGAGCGCCTCTGCCCTTATGTTCCTGCGGGGTCCTGCCGGCCGCGGCTTCTTTGAAACGACAGGGCGCCAATAACGGGGCCACCACGGCTTTCCTGATCGCCACTCCGGAAACCGGGGTAGATTCCATAGCCGTATCCGCGGCCCTGCTGGACCCGATCTTGACCGTTGTTCGTCCCCTGGCTGCTCTGATTACGGCCATCGGGGCCGGGTTCAGCGAGAATTTTTTTAATGGACCCGCCCGGGAAAAGGCGCCGGTACCCGATTTGAGCTGCCCGGTAGACGACTGTTGTAGTGGATTGGACTGTCCCCCGGAGGAACACCGGCGGCACCACGGGACTTGGGAAAAAGTCCGGGCGGGCTGGCGGCACGCCTTCGGGGAGGTCTGGGGTGACATGGCGGGCTGGTTTTTCCTGGGAATCCTCCTGGCCGGATTGATCACGGCCCTGGTCCCCGAAACCCTGTTCCGGGATTACCTCGGAGCGGGTTTTACCCCCCTGCTGGTCATGCTGGCCTTCAGTGTCCCCCTGTACGTTTGCGCCACGGCCTCGACCCCCATCGCGGCCGCCTTGATCCTGAAAGGGGTGAGTCCGGGGGCCGCTCTGGTTTTCCTGCTGGCCGGGCCGGCGACCAATGTCACCTCCCTCACCGTCCTGACCGGGCTCCTGGGCAGGCGGGCCGCAGCCATCTACCTGGGGTCCATCGCGATTTTCAGCATCGGCTTCGGTCTGCTGGTGGACCGTCTTTATCCGCTGTGGGGGGTAACCCCACAGGCAATCATGGGTCAGGTTGGAGAGTTGGTCCCCCGCTGGGCGCAGGCGGTCGGGGCCTTCTTACTGCTGGTTTTGTCCGTTAAACCCCTGGCCGAAACCTTGCGGGCAGCGATGGGGTTCCGGAGACCGCTGGAAACGGTCAACCCCTGCGCCATAGCAGATGCCGCCGGGACCACCGCCGATGCTTCGGCCTGTGCGAAAGACACCTGAGGGTGTTCCGACGGCCCGGTCGGGTCCTGAGGTCGGCAACCGGGAGTAGGCGAGGCAGGGCCGCGATTCTTAACCAGGCAGCACCAAGCGCACGGGCTGCTCCACTTGTTTTTCACCGCGTCTGATGGAAAGAGTCACCGTGTCACCGGCCTGGTGCTGTTCCAGGGCGGTGAGCAGTTCTTCGAAGGAGGCGATCGCTTTCCCGTTTATGGCCACAATGATGTCCCCCGTCACCAGACTACCGTCCGGGGCCCGCCGAAAGGGACGCAGACCCGCCTGCTGGGCTGGACTATCCGGCAGGACCCCGATCACCGCCACCCCCTGGGGCAGGCCCAGCGATTCCTGAAAGGATTTGGCGGCGGCCTGAATGCCCAGGGCCGGGCGGATGAATTTACCGTCCCGGATTAAACGGGGAATGATGCGGTTCACTTCATCTACGGGGATGGCGAAGCCGATGCCGGCATAGGCCCCCGAGGGGCTGTAAATGGCGGTGTTGACCCCGATCAGACGCCCGGCCGAGTCCAGCAACGGACCCCCCGAGTTGCCGGGGTTGATGGCCGCATCGGTCTGAATCACGCCCCGGATAGGGCGGTTGGTTACGGAGGCGATCTCCCGGTTCAGGGCGCTGATGATACCACTGGTCAAGGTCTGGTCCAGGCCGAAGGGGTTGCCGATGGCGTAGACTTTCTGGCCTACCTGCAGTTCCCGGCTCCCCCCTACGGCGATGGGTTTGAGTTTTTCCCGGGGAGCGTCGATGCGCAGTACGGCCAGGTCCCGGTCCGGAAAAGCGCCGACCAGAGCGGCTTTCCAGGTGGTCTGATCGGCCAGGGTGACCCGGGCCGACTGCCCGGCCTGAATGACATGAAAGTTGGTGACCACGTGGCCCCGGTCGTCCCAGATAAAGCCGGTGCCGGTGCCCCGGGGGATCTGCATCACGTCGAGGGACAAAAAGTCCCGGGCCAGGGCCAGGGTGGTGATGTGCACCACCGCAGGCGAGACGTTCTTGAACACCGCGATGTTGTTCTGCTCGTCCTCAGCCAGGTTCCCCCGGGCCGCCACCGACCGGGGCACGGCGTCTTTCTGGGTCAGGTCCTTACGGCCCAGCAGCCCCTCCCAGGGCTTGAACCACCACAGGGCCGCCAAAATCAAAATAACAATCAGCAACCCGGAACCGGCCGCACCCCGTTGGCAACTTAGGCGGTTTACTTTTTGCGGGTTTTCCCCCCTTCGTGTTGAATTCATGAAGACCCCTTGTATAGT
>JALOOY010000178.1 GCA_025454185.1 Thermodesulfobacteriota bacterium | reverse complement strand
CGTCCACCAGGAGACGGATTACTGCGTGCATATTGTAGGTCCGCTGGATGTCATCAGGCACGATGTCCAGCACCGCCGCGACCGGCCGATTCCGAGGATCGGCCGGAGCCAGAGAGGGCGGTCGTTCCCGCCAGTTGGCCGGGAGGTAGCCCAGCAGACGCCTGGTCAGCAGCAGGGTTTCCCGGTCGTTCTCCCCTACCAGGTCGCAGGTGCCGCTGTAGATCATGTGGTAGTCCGCGCCGCCCATGTCATCCCCGATCTTCTCCGAGGTAGCCGCCTCGGTCATCCGTGGCCCGCCCAGCCAGAGGTGGGCCGTGCCCCGGCTCATGAGCAGAAAATCGCAGAGGGCTGGACAATAGGCCTGGCCGGCAATGCAGGGCCCCAGGAGCACATTGATCTGGGGTATCAATCCCGAGTAACGGGCCTCCAGGGCGAACCACCAGTCGATGCCGGCCATGGGCACGTCGCGGTATCCCAGGCGGCCGCCTGAGGAGTCGAGCAGCCAGACCATGGGGATCCCCCAGCGGGCGGCCATCTCGAGCAGCTTGACAAATTTCAGCCCGTGCTGGGTCCCAATGGATCCTCCCAGGACCGTGAAATCGCTGGCATAGACCGCTATGCGCCGTCCTTCCACCAGGCCGGTCCCGACCACGGCCCCGTCGCCGGGCGCTTCGAAACCCCGGCCGTCGATCCGGGACCCGGTGGTGTTGACCGTGGAGCCCAGTTCGCTGAAGCTCCCCGCATCGAGCAGAATTTCAATCCGTTGCCGGGCGGTCATCTTGCCCCGCCGGTGCTGGCGCTCGATTTGCTCGGCACCGCCGCCGTTTAGATTTTTCCTCTGTATCTCCCGCAATCGTTCGCTGGCTTGGTCGTATCCCTTTACCATAAAATTACCCTTTCGATCGCCGAGCAACCAAAGCACAACGGTCGATTCACTGGTTTTCAGCCGACATATTGGATACCCGTTTTCGCAGGGGTGGGTTCATTCCCACTCGACCAGTTTCCTAACCTTAAGGTTTCATAAAAAGAGTCCACCACCTGGCTTGGGAATCCTTGAAATCCCCCCCACCCCCCTTTGATAAAGGGGGGGAAGGAGGAAAAAAGTATTTGTTACCTAAAAAATCGCGCGCAGTTTGCGCGATTTTTTAGGCCGGCTTGATGGAACGCTTTTTCTCCGGCAGCTCTTCCCTTTTTTCTCTGGTCAGTTTTAGGGCCCGGATGATCCGGGGACGCGTTTCCCGGGGGTCGATCACCTCATGGGTCGTGTAATAGGAGGTCCAGGTTTTGGCCAGGTTCAGGACCGAGAACTGTTCCTTCAGCGCCCCCAGGAAGCGCCCATATACCTGATCATAATTCCCCTCTTCCCGGGCCCGGGCCAGTTCCTTATGAAACACGGCCTGGACTACCGTCTCCGGGCCGGTGGGGGCGAACTCGGCCGTGGGCCAGGTGTAGACGAAATCCGGAAACATGCGGGAGCAGCCCAGAACGATATTGGCCCCCCCATAGGAACGTCGCAGGACCACAGTGATCTTGGGGCAGGTCAGGTGGGCATAGGAATGCAGCAGCTTGGCCCCGTGGCGGATCACCCCCTGCCGCTCCCAACGGTCACCGGGCGGAAAGGCCGTGGTGTCCACCAGGGTCACCAGGGGGATGTCGAAGGCGTCCAGGAAATTCATGAAGCGGTCATACTTGTCCGAGGAATCCGGTTCCAGGATGCCGCTCATTTCATCGGGATTATTGGCCACGATACCGACCGGAAACCCGCCGAACCGGGCGAAGCCGATCACCAGGTGGTTGGCGAAGTCTTCCTTGAGCTCCAGGAACCGGCCGCCGTCCACGATCTTGTCGATCACGTCATGGATATCATAGGTGAACTTGGGGTCGTCGGGCAGGACCCCCAGGAGGGCTTCCTCCTGCCGCTGCGGGTCGTCGCCGGTGTCGGTCCAGTTCGCTTTTTCCCAGCAGTTAGGCGGGATAAATTCCAGAATGGCCTTAGCGTAGGCCACGGCGTCCTCATCGCTTTCGCCGATCAGGTCGCACGCCGATCAGGTCGCACTGACCGCTCCGCTCCATGTGGAAGGCCGCATTTCCCGCTTCGGGGGTTGACCTTTCTCCCCCCAACCAGAGAAAGGCCGTTTTTTGATTCATGATTAGAAAATCGTAAAGCACGGGCAATTGCGCCAGGGTGCCCGTGCAGGGGCCCAAAAGCAGTCCCAGGCGGGGGATGATCCCGGAAAACCGACTGGTGTTTTTAAGCAGCTCCCCCAGGCCGTTCAGGCCCGAGTCTCCGCCCTTCAGGCTGAGCCGCTCTCCGGCAGAATCGAACATTCCGATCAGGGGCACCCCCATCTGACCGGCCATTTTGGTGAAGTCATTGAGCTTCCAGACGGCCTGGTCACCCGGGGACCCGCACATGACCGAAAAATCGAAAGAGTAGATGGCCGCCGGACGCCCCCCTATGTCGGCAAACCCCATGACCACCCCGTCGCCCGGGCTGGGTCTGTTTCGGCCGTCCAAGGGCGCGCGCCCGTCCCGCACCAGGGACCCCAGCTCCTCAAAGGTATGGGGGTCCGCCAGCAGTCCGATCCGCTCCCGGGCCGAAAGTTTGCCCATAGTGGTCTGGGTCCGTAACCGCTCCGGTCCGCCGCCGGCCAGGTTTTCTTGGCGGAGTTGTTCCAGACGCGCCAAGTAGCCATCCATCCAGTGACCCATCTAAACCTCACTTTCGTCATTCCGGACGACCGAAGGGAGATCCGGAATCCAGGGCCTTTGGGTGCCCCGAAACTGCCCTGGATCCTGGCCTCCACCAGGATGACGGCCAAACGAAGGCCAGAAGAATGCTATTCCCTTTTATTCTCGTACCAATTACCCGTAATGTTTCTCCACCTCATCCGGATTCAGGGCATCGCCCTCGATATCCCGGGCCAGACCCTCCCGCTGCTTGATCTCTTTATAATATTCATGCTGCACCAGCATGTTCATGACCTGGTTGGTGCCGGTCCAGATCATGGCCAGACGGCTGTCACGCAGCAACCTTTCCACAGGATAGACCGTGGTATAGCCGATGCCGCCCATGATCTGCATGGCGTTGTTGATGACCTGCCAGCCCGTTTCCGTACCCACCTTCTTGGCCTCGGATACCAGGCGGCGGCCGTCCTCCCCGGCATCCACCTTTTTGGCGGCCGCATAGACCAGGGCGCAGGCGGCGTCCAGCAGGGCCGTCGAATCGGCCACCAGGAAATTGACGGCCTGAAATTTGTCGATGGTCTGACCGAAGGCCTTGCGCCGGGTGGAGTAGCGGGCCGCCACCTCCAGGGCCGCCCGGCCGGCCCCAACGCAGCCGGCCCCGCTCAGCAGCCGCTCCGGGACCATCATGCGGTTAAAGATGGAGTAGGCGTCGTGGAGAGCGCCGACCAGATTCTCTTTAGGCACCCGCACGTCTTTAAAGACCAGGCGACCGGTCCCTCCGCCCCGGGTGCCCATGAGCTGGTAGATATTCTGGACCTCCACCCCGAAGGCCCGTTCCACGATGAAGCAACTGATCGATTTATGGGGCGGCGCCTGAGGGTCCGATTTGGCGTAGACCAGAAACCAGTCCGAATCCTGGGCGCCCACCACAAAGCGCTTTTCCCCGTTGAGTACAAAGGCTTCCCCATCCCGGACCGCCGTGGTAGTGGCTCCGAAAAAATCGGACCCGCCCCGGGGCTCGGTCAGGGCCTCGGCGCTGTAGAGTTTAGCGGCCAGGGTGGGGGCCAGGTATTTTTCCTTTTGCTGCTTGGTGCCGAAAAGGTGCAAGGCCTCGCCGACGATGCTCGGCATGACATAGGCGCAGGCCAGGGAGTTGCCAAGCACGCCTACTTCCTCTACGGCCACCACTTCGGCCGTCCAGTTCAGCCCCCGGCCTCCGAATGCTGCAGGAAACCGCGCTCCCAGCAGACCGCGGGCCGCGGCCATTTCCAAAAAAGGGCGTCCGGTCTCGATCTTGCCGGCATCCATATCCCGCAGCATCTGGCTGGGGACGGTCTTGACAAAATCACGGACTTCGTCGCGAAAGGCCTTTTCTTCTTGGGTCAGTAAAAAATCGAACATGCTAATCTCCTCGGTCAGCCAATGAAAAAATCGGGTGAGGCGAACGCCGAGCAGGCAGGCGGGACGCCTGCCCTACGAAATACGCCGCGTGTCTTGTATGTCCCAAGGATAGCCGGTCTGTCGTAGGGTCGGCGTCCCCGCCGACCGAACCCGGTGAGGTTAAATTTTACTATTCGTAGGGAGAAAGAAAAAGAGGTTGGGGAGTTACTATCTTGGAATGGATCTGGCGCCGGGTGCAGCCGAAGGCTTGCCTCCAGGTTCAGGAAGACGGAAAGGCTGAGGGCAACTCCCACAAATTCCTCCGGCCAGGGGTTGAAGGCTTATTCCGGGAAGACTGCTTATGTCGGAACAGGATTTCCCTCCCGCCGGTTACTGCCAAGCGGAAGGGAAATCCATACCTGGAGATGTTTTAGGTTAAATTCTCGAAAATCCCAGCCGCCCCCATGCCGCCGCCGATGCACATGGACACGACGCCGTACTTGGAGCCGCGCCGTTTCATTTCATGAATGAGCTGAACGGTCAGTTTGGCGCCGGTGCAGCCCAGGGGGTGCCCCAAGGCGATGGCCCCGCCGTTGACATTTACCCTTTCCTCGTCGATGCCCAGCTCCCGCATGGAGGCCAGGGCCTGGGAAGCGAAGGCCTCGTTGATCTCGAACAAATCGATCTCGCTCAGCGTGCGGCCGGTAACCTTCATCAACTGAGGAATGGCATACATGGGCCCCACGCCCATGATTTCAGGCGGCACGCCGGCCACGGCAAAGCCCACGTAGCGGGCCAGGGGATTCAACCGCAGTTCGGCGGCCTTTTCCGCCGTCATCAGCAGGACCGCCGCGGCGCCGTCGCTCATCTGGGAGGAATTCCCGGCCGTAACCGAGCCCCCCTTCTTGAAGGGCGGTTTCAACGCGGCCATCTGCTCCAGGGTGGTCTGGCGGGGGCCTTCGTCCACCTCGAACTTCCTGACTTTTTCCACCCGCCGGCCGGACCCGTCCACGGAAACGGTCTTGACCTCTACCGGTACGATCTCTTCCCGGAACTTCCCGTCGGCAATGGCCGCCAGGGCCTTGGCGTTGCTCCGCAGCCCGAAGCGGTCCTGGTCTTCGCGGCTGACGTTGTAGCGCTCGGCCACGGCTTCGGCGGTGAGTCCCATACCCATATAGGGTTCCGGATATTCTTCCACCAGACCGGGATTGGGGGCGAAATAGAAACCGGTCATGGGGACCTGGCTCATGGATTCCGCCCCGCCGGCCGCCACGATCTCGCACATGCCGGCCATGATCTGCTGGGCCCCGATGGCGATGGCCTGCAGACCGGAAGAGCAGAAACGGTTGACGGTCTGCCCCGAGGTGGTGTAGGGAAACCCGGCCTTCATCAAGGCCAGACGGCCCATGTTCAACCCCTGGGTGTGCTCGGGGAAGGCGCAGCCGATGACTACGTCTTCCACATCCTCTTTCTTGACCCCGGGGGCCCGCTGGATCACTTCATTCAGTACGATGGCCCCCAGGTCGTCCGGCCGCACATTGACCAGCAGGCCGCGTTTGGCCCGGCCGACTGCCGTGCGGGCAGCCGATACGATGACTATATCTTTCATGGATATTCCTCCTAATTCCGTAACGGTTTTCCGGTCATGAGCAGGTGCTTGATGCGGGCGATGGTCTTTTCCTGGCCCAGCAGGGAGAGAAAGCCCTCCCGCTCCAGGTCGAGGATCACCTGCTCATCCACCCACTGAGGCGCGCTCAGATCGCCGCCGGAGAGCACGTAGGCGATCTTCTTGGCGATGAACATGTCGTATTCGGAGATAAAATCTCCCCAGAGCATGGACTGGACCATGATGGTCAGGGCCGCGATGCCCCGCTGCCCGAGGGCATAGATCGATCTGGTCCGCGGCGGCGGGGCGTACCCGGCGGCTGCCATGGCCAGCACTTCCCGCTTGGCCTCGGTCAGGACGTGTTCCCCCTTCATGATGATCCGGTCGCCTTCGGTCAGAAAGCCCATCTCCTGGGCCTGGAGGGCGCTGGCGCTCACCTTGGCCATGGCGATGTTTTCAAAGACCTTGCCCAGGAAAGGCAGGGGATCGGAGTCGGCCCGCTTCATGGGCGGTGTGACCACCCGCCGCAGCAGTTCCCGGCAGCCCCCGCCGGCCGGCAGCAGGCCCACGCCCACTTCCACCAGCCCCATATAACTCTCGCCGGCGGCACAGATGCGGTCGGCGGCCATGGCCACCTCGGCGCCGCCGCCCAGAGCCATGCCGAAAGGCGCGGCCACCACCGGTTTGGCGCAGTAACGAAAACCCACCAGCAGGTCCTGCATGGTCTTGACACCCTGGCTGATTTCGTCCCACATCTTGTTTTCGGCGGCCCTACCCGGGTCCGCGGGCGGGCACAATAGTGAGCGGCAATTGTGAGCGCAATCGGGTCGCCGTCACGTGCTTGGGCTCTGCGCGTTTTCGCCGCCCGAGGTTGCAAGGCTTGTCCAAGGCTACAGTGTTGTCAGGGGGGCGCCGCCATGCTTTTGTGCGTCGCCAACTAAAGAATGAGCCCCATTCATGACCGCTAACCCGGCGGGTGCATCTCCAGCACCGGCGTCTGCTTCCGAAACCTATTGCGATGTTCCGTGCGTGTTCTGCGGCCTCGTCTGCGATGATCTGGAGATCAGCCGGAGCGGTCAGAAGCTCACGGTTACGCGAAACGGCTGCGGCAAGGCCAGGGCCGGGTTCGAGCGTGAATTGGTGCGGTCCGAACCGCGCGTCGCCGGTCGTGCAGCCAGCCTCGACAGCGCCATCGCGGCGGCGGCCGGCCTCATTCGCAAGGCCAAACTCCCGGCGTTCGGTGGGCTTGGTACAGACGTGGACGGCATGCGCGCCGTCGTGTCGATCGCCGACAAGGCGCGCGGCGTCGTTGATCACGCGCTGAGCGAAAGCTACATGCAGAACCTGCGCGTGCTGCAGAGCCGGGGCTGGTTCACGACCACGCTAACGGAAGTCCGCAACCGCGCCGATCTCATCATCTTTACGACTGACGTTCTAAAGTATCATCACCGCTTCTTCGAGCGGGTCGTCCATGCCTCCGACACCCTTTTCACGGAG
>JALOOY010000177.1 GCA_025454185.1 Thermodesulfobacteriota bacterium | reverse complement strand
GGGTGGGGAAAACCCTCTTTGATCCGACGGATCGGTCGGATCGGACCGATCCGTCGGATTTTCAAATTGCTTAGTTTACATAATATATCTTATCAGACATAGAAATAATCAAGATCGATTATTTTTATGAAAATAGATATGCGGTTAACGCCCCCAAATCGGGGAAAACAAAATCGGCTTCCTGAAGGTGCTCGGGAGGGAGCGTGGAGGAAATGGCCCAACATTCGAGGCCGGCGGCCTTGGCCGCCTGAATGCCCGCCGGGGCGTTTTCTACGACCAGACAGCGTTCTCCATCGAGGCCCAGGTTTTCCAGGGCCTGCAGATAAGGGTCCGGATGCGGTTTGAAGCGCCGCACGTGGTCGGCGGTTACCACCGTGTCGAAAGAACGCAGGTTTTCGGTGCTCCAGATCCGCTCCACCAGGTTGAAACGGGAACTGGTCACCAGACCCGTCCGGACCCCTTTTTCCCGGCAATGGGCCAGCAGGGGCCTGGTCTGGGGATAGAGGGTGACCCGGTTCAGATATCGTTCTTGAAACAGGGCATTTTGCAGGGCATAGATCGCATCCAGTTGTTCGGGTTCGAAGGCCACCTGATGCTGCTCGAAAATCCCGGCGACGACTTCCAGACCCATGGCCCCTTCATGGCGGTAGACGAATTCATCGGCGAGCCGGATCCCGTAGCGGCCCAAAATCTCCTGCCAGGACAACCGGTGGAAGACCATGCTGTCCACCAGGACCCCGTCCATATCAAAAAAAATGGCTTCCTGTGCCCCCCTGCCCTTTTGGGGATTTTTCATTTAAGTTGACACTCCACCTGCTTTGCTTTTAGGATAAGAACGCCTGTTTTCGCGGCGCGGTGCTGGGCCGCACCCGCGATGTTCGAAGTTTTTCCTGCGAAGTGCTATTGATTAATCTATAATTATTAATTAGTTAAAAGATTTATTTTATATCGTACTTGAAGGAGATCCCATGCAGATTCAGGCCTTTCCCAAACCACTCCAGCCGCACTTGATCCCGGTCCCCCGGGGAAATCTCGAATATGCCTGCCTGGCCTGCCGGGGCCGCCAGGCCATCGATAAACTGTTGTATACCTGCCCGGATTGCGGCGGGGTCCTGCTCATCGAGAATCGCGACGACCGCTTTATACGGAACCGCCGGGGCGCCTTTTGGCAGCGGCTTTTCGACTACCGCCGGCTCCTTACCGAACCGGCCCTGCAGGGAATTTTTCGCTACCACGAACTGGTGGCCCCCATCCTCTCCCTGCCGGACGTGTTGTACCTGGGCGAAGGCCATACGCCGCTCATCCGGGCCAACCCGGCCCTGACCCGGCAAATCGGGGTCCCTTTTTATTTCAAGAACGAGGGCCAGAACCCCAGCGCTTCCTTTAAAGACCGGGGCATGGCCTGCGCCCTGAGCTACCTCCGGTATTTGATCCGGAGTAAGAAACAGAAAGACATCCTGGCCGTCTGCGCCTCCACGGGAGACACCTCGGCCTCGGCTGCCCTCTACGCCGCCTACCTGGGAGAGTCCATCCGCTCAGCAGTCCTGCTGCCCCAGGGCAAGGTCACCCCGCAGCAACTGTCCCAGCCCCTGGGCAGCGGCGCCACGGTGATCGAGATCCCGGGGGTCTTCGATGACTGCATGAAGGTGGTGGAATACCTCTCCGAACACTACCCGGTGGCCCTGCTCAATTCCAAGAATGCCTGGCGCATCCTGGGCCAGGAAACTTACGCCTTCGAAGTGGCCCAGGCCCTGGACTACCAATGCGACCGTCTGGCCCTGCTGGTGCCCATCGGCAACGCCGGGAATATTACCGCCATCCTGGCCGGGTTTCTGAAGCTGGCCCGCTACGGGCTGATTACGAAGCTGCCCAAAATCGTGGGGGTCCAGTCCCGTCATGCCAATCCGGTGTACAAATATTACCTGGAGCCTGTCCCCGGTCGGCGGGCCTTCCGGCCCATGGCTGTCCAGCCCAGCGTGGCCCAGGCGGCCATGATCGGCAATCCGGTCTCCATGCCCCGGGTGATCGAGCTGGTCGAACGGTACAACGAATGGTCCGGGCGCCGCAACGTCTTCGTGGTGGAGGTGGCGGAACAGGCCATCATGGATCATATGCTCCTGGCCAACCGCAACGGCCATATTGCCTGCACCCAAGGCGGGGAAAGCCTGGCCGGGCTGGTCCGGGCCCTGGAGGAAAAAAAGATCGGGCGCCGGGAAACGGCCGTCCTCGCGGCCACCGCCCACGCCCTGAAGTTCTCCGGTTTCCAGGACATGTACTTCCAGAACAGTTTCCCGCCCGAATTCGAGGTGCGGCCCCGGAAAGCGCTGCAGAACGCCCCCCGGACGACCGGGGGCGAACTCCCGCCCCGGCCTGCTGACCCGGCCTATGCCGGGTTCGTGGAGCGGACCGCCGCTAAGGTGGCCCGGTTGCTTAAGTTATAAGAGTATCCGACGGATCGGTCGGATCGGACCGATCCGTCGAATGGAACCCGCCCCTACCTGGGACCCGAGTGCTCATGAAATTCTGTCTGGTTACCGTCGGAAAAATCAAGGAACCTTTTATCCAGGAAGGGCTGCGGCTCTACCTGGAGCGCATCGCCCGTTACGCCGACTTTCAGGTCCTGCCCGTGAAAGAGGAAAGGCTGGTCAAGGGGGCTTCTCCCCGGGTGATCATGGAACGGGAGGCAGCCCGCATCCGGGAGAAAGTACCCCGCAACGGGGTCTGGCTGGCCCTGGATCGACTGGGCCAGCCGGCGGATTCCCTGAAATTATTTGGTTTGCTGAACCGCTACGCCGATCAGGGCCAGCCCCGGGTCTATTTTATCGTGGGCGGCCCCCTGGGCCTGGCCCCGGCCCTGCTGGAGCAGGTCGACGGGGTCCTCTCCCTGTCCCCGCTTACCTTTACCCACGAGATGGCCGCCCTGCTGTTGAGCGAACAACTCTACCGGTACCTGACCGTGCAGGCCGGCGAAAAATATCACAAATAACCGTCCTGACCCTACACCGCCTCTACCAGCGTCACTTCCGGGACCTGCTGCCGCAAAAATTTTTCAATCCCCATCTTGAGAGTCATTTGAGACATGGGACAGCCCTTGCAGGCCCCGGTCAAGCGGACCTTGACCAGGCCTCCTTCGCTGACCTCCACCAATTCCACATCCCCGCCGTCGGCCTGCAATTGGGGCCGGACTTTGTCGAGGGCCTCCTGCACTTTTTCTTTCATCGTCCCTTCCTGTCTGCCGGCGTAACCGGCCGCAACGTAAACAGCCAAGCCTGGGGTCTCCCCCGGCAGGCCTGCACCCAATCATCCGGTAGACTATCATGTTTTCCCGGGGATGCCAATTCATTTCCCTCCAGGCGAACAAATCGCTCCTTCGGCATAAATAATTAATATTGGCGGGGAATTGGACGATAACGTCATATTTCAAAATTCGATCAGGGAGCTAAAAAGATCTGATCGCTGAAGCGCCGTTCCAATTCCCTTCTGAGGGCCTCCGCCGCCCCGGCGTCTTTGAATTCCACCAGCAGTTCTCCCCCCTCGCCCACCAGCAACCGGCCCTGCCCTTCCACGACGGCGGCCACCTCTTCGGGTTCAGCCGTCCACCAGCCCCGGGTCCGTTCCAGCAGTTCCCGGCCTCTGAGCCGCCGGGGCGTAACCAGGTCGATGGTCCGGAACCAGGCTTCCCAGCCGATCTGGGCCGGCGCCTTCAAGACCGGAGTGACCGGATCGTGGTAAATACGGCAGCGGCCGTAGAGCCGCAGTCGGATCATTTATGGCGCTCCTTCAAAAAGTTCCCGCAGCAGCGGTTCCCAGGGCTGGGGCCAGGACTCCGGGGCGTCCAGCAGCCCCTGCCGGGCCAGGACCCTGGCCAGGATAGGCTCATAGAGGTCGCTCAGGTCTTCAGGGCTCAAGGCCCTCCCCTGCCCGGCCGCCAGCGCCCAGCCTCTTTCCAGCAGCAGGCAGGCCTCCCGGCGGGCCGGGGCCAGACGGGGTTCGAACTCCGGGACCCGGCTGCGGCGCAATAAGGCCTGCTGGCGTTTTTCCATCAGGGCGAAGGCCCGGCGCAGCCCCTGGACCCCCGGGTCCCGGCCCCAGGGGTCCCCGGCCCCGCTTCTTCCCGCCGTCATGTCCGCCGTCCCCGGGGCACTTCCGGCAGCAGGTACTCGGAGCGGACCGTGCTCAGGGCCCGAAAGGTGTTGCCCCGGATTTTACGGTTGGTGGCGTAAATTTCGTTCAGCATTTTTTTTACTCCGGCCCGGGAGGAGACGCCGGCGCTCGGACAGGTATTCACCATATCCGGCCAGCCTTTGCGGCTCAGCAGGCCTTTGATCTCTTTTTCGGCGGTCAGGGCCAGGGGCCGGATGATGGTCAGCGCTCCTTTGAACAAGGTCTGGCGGGGCACCATGGTGCCGATCTCCCCGCTGTAAAAAATATTCAGGAACAGGGTTTCGATGATGTCGTCCTGATTGTGCCCCAGGGCCAGCTTGGAGCAGCCCAGGGCCGCGGCCAGTTCAAAGAGGCGTTTGCGGCGCAGCCGGGCGCAGAAAAAACAGGGGTTTTCCCGGTTTTCCGCGCTGTGGGCCCGGGGACCGTAGTCGGTCTGTTCTCCGTGAAAGGGGACTCCCAGAGACCGGCAAAAATCTTCCACCCGGGCGGGCCGGGAACCCGGGAAGCCCGGATCCAGATGAATGGCCGTCAAGGAGTAGCGCACCGGCACCCAGCGCAAACGGGTCTGGAGCAGCCATAACAGGGAAAGGCTGTCTTTCCCGCCGGAAACGGCCACGGCGATGCGGTCGCCGGCGCGGATCAGATCATAGTGGCGGATGGCCCGGCCCAGGGTGCGGAAAATTTTACGATCGGCTGGGATTACGTCCATTTATACCGTTCGGCGCTGGGCGTTCGGCGTTCGGCGAGGGAGTTTAAATACAAAATTCTCATACCGCGCCGGTACGATGCCAAAGGGGGTGTCTGGTCATTTAGGGCGATCCTGGATGATTATATGGTTGCACCGGATAACAAGATTCATTACATTTTCTCCATCATGCCGCTTCTGGAAAACAATCGGTCCTGCTTGAAAGAGCTGGCCCTTTTCACCGTCCTGCTCTTCGCTTTCCGTCTGGTCCTGGCCGCCCTTTTACCCCTG
>JALOOY010000176.1 GCA_025454185.1 Thermodesulfobacteriota bacterium | reverse complement strand
CAGCCGGCTTTTCCCCGGGCCCGCTCCTGATGCTGGTGATTTCTCAAACCCTGCAGCACGGGATCAAAGAGGGGATCAAGGTGGCTTTGGCTCCCGTCCTTACCGATCTGCCGATCATTGTCGCCGCCCTGTTCGTCCTCAGCCGACTGGCTAATTTCAAAGCGGTATTAGGTCTGATCTCTCTGGCCGGGGGGCTTTTCGTAGCGTACATGGCCTGGGGGAACTTCCGTACCCACGGGCCGGAAACCGGCGCCAGCCCCGCGGCGCCCAAATCCCTGCTGCGCGGGGTAGCGGCCAACGCCTTGAACCCCCACCCCTATCTCTTCTGGTTGACTGTGGGGGGACCGGCCATGATCGGGGGCCGGCAGGAAGGCTTGGCCGGGGTACTTCTCTTCCTGGCCGTTTTTTTCTTTTGTATCGTCGGATCCAAGATGGCGATCGCGGTGCTGGTGGGCCGGTCGAGGTATTTTTTAAAAGGCCGGGTCTACCGGGGAATCATGAAGGCCCTGGGTCTGCTGCTGGCCCTCCTGGCCTTTTCCCTGATTAGAGAAGGTTTCGGGTTGTTATCGAGCTGGCCGTAGTGGGCGCCATTGATTGTGCCGGAGGCCTGAATAATCCTTGACAGGTTATAGACGACCGGTCTACTATCATCCGCAACTTGGAAAGGAGCCGACTCGATGGGCCTGATCGAATACCGTTTGGATGAAAACGTCGCCGTAGTGACCATGAACAGTGGGGAAAACCGTTTCACCTATGATTTCCTCCAGGCCTTTATGGACCTGTTGGCCGAGATTGAACAGCAAACCCGGGCCACGGTGCTGCTGGTACACAGCGCCCATGAAAAGATCTGGTCCAACGGCATCGACCTGGAATGGCTTTTGGCCGAGACCGGCCGGAATCCGGAGGCGGGCCAGCGGTTTCCGGAGCGCATCATGGCCTTGCTGCGGCGCCTGCTGACCTATCCCCTGACCACCGTGGCCGCCATCAACGGCCACGCTTTTGCCGGCGGGGCCATCATGGCCTGCGCTTTCGATTTCCGTCTCATGCGCAGCGACCGGGGCTATTTCTGCTTTCCGGAAGTGGACATCCAGATCCCCTTCCTGCCGGGCATGGACGCCCTACTCAAGAAGGCTCTGCCCAACACGCTGGTCCTGGAGGCCCAGTTGACCGGCCGGCGTTACACGGCCGCGGATCTGGAGTCCCGGGGGGTCGTCCTGAAAGCCTGCCCGGCGGGTGATCTGCTGCCCGCGGCCCTGACTTTTGCCAAAACCCAGCACAAGACCCGGGAGGTCCTCCAGACTATGAAGGAGGTGACATTCCGGGACATTCTAAGGGTCATGGAAACCGCTGACCCGGTTTATCTGAAATCGCTGAAAGGGGGCCTGGTCCGCTGAGGGGGCAGTCATGGAAACCAGGGACACCAAATCACGGATATTGAAAGCCGGCGCCCGCATCGTCCTGGAAAAAGGGTTCTGCGACACCGGCTTGTCCGAGGTCCTGGAAGCGGCCAAGGTGCCCAAGGGATCCTTTTATTTTTATTTCAAAAATAAAGAAGACTTCGGCCTGCAACTGGTCGATACCTTTGCCGGGGCGTTGAAGGACGCCCGGGACAATATCTTGGGGGACGAAAGCCTGACCTGCCTGGAACGCCTCCGGGAAATGTTCCGCCGGCAGACGGAGCTGTTTCGCAAACACGGCTATAAGGGCGGCTGCCCCATCGGCAACCTATCTCAGGAGATGGGAGACCGCAGCCCTTTGTTCCGTAGAAAATTGAAGCAGGTTTTTTCCGAGCTGCGGGAAGATCTGGCCGACCAGTTATCCCTGGCCCGGGAAAAGGGTGAAATGTCGGCGGCCCTGCACCCGGAAGAAACGGCGGATTTCATACTCAGCAGTTGGCAGGGGGCCCTGCTGCAGATGAAAGTGATGCAGAGTACCGCTGCTTTTGAAGTGTTCGATCGGATGATCTTTGAGCGGCTGCTGAGGCGCCTTCCTGGGAAAAGACAAAACCAATAATGAATAATCAATTTTTTAATTCTTAATTCTTAACGAAATACAGGGAGGGATTATGTTCAAGACCAGAATGACCGAGTTGTTCGGCATTGAGGTCCCGATCCAATGCGGGACCATGCAGGTCCTGAGCCGGGCCGAGCTGGTAGCGGCGGTGGCCAATGCCGGGGCCCTGGCCTGCCTGCCGGCGGCCACCTTTGCCACCCGGCAGGAATTGTTGGATGAAATCAACCGGACCCGGGACCTGACCGATAAACCCTTCGGGGTGAATGTGTCCCTTTTCCCGGCCCTCATGCCCCGGCCTCCCGAGGAGCTGATCCAGACGGTGATCGACTCCGGCGTGAAGATCCTGGAGACGGCCGGTCGCAATCCCGAGCCCCACCGGCAGCAGATTGCCGAGGCCGGGCTGATCCATTTCCACAAATGCGCCCGGGTCCGGGACGCGGCCAAGGTGTCCCGCCTGGGGGTACAGGCCGTTTCGATCGTGGGCATCGAATGCGGCGGACACCCCAGCATGGAGAAAGTGGGTTCCCTGGTCCTGATCCCCAAGGCCGCGGATCAGGTGACGGTGCCCCTCATCGCCGGCGGCGGGTTCGCCGATGGCCGCTCTCTGGTGGCGGCTCTGGCTTTAGGGGCCGACGGCGTGAACATGGGCACCCGCTTCATTGCCACCCGGGAATGCCCGGCCCATCCGGTCTTCAAGGACACGATTGTCGCCGCCCACGAGGCCGATACGGTGTTGGTCATGGAATCCCTGCAGCACCCAGCCCGAGTCCTGAAGACCCCCTGGTCGGAAAAGATCATCGCCATGGAACAGCAGGGGGCGACCCTGGAGGAGCTGATTCCCATGATCACCGGCGCCCTGAGCCGCCACGGCTGGTCGGGCGGCAACCTGAACGAGGGGATTTATCCGGCCGGCCAGGTCATCGGCCGCATCACCGACATCCCCACCGTGGCCGACTTCATCAAAAGGACCTTGGAGGAGGCCCTGGCGGTGCGGGAGCGGCTGAACAGATTGTTGGGGCCGGTGGGTTGATAAGAAAAAAGACGAACATCGAACATTCAACGTTCAACATCGAATAAGGAGATCATTGTGGCCCAAGAGGTGTATCAACAACTACTGGCGGTAATGAAAAAACGCGGGGGCGGTTATTCCGGGATGGATATCCCGGAATTTTTTGCCATGGTGGAAGAACTTTTCACGCCTGAAGAAGCGGAAGTCAACAACGCCATGCCCAGGGGGCCTTTCACGGTCAAAGACCTGGCCCGGGAAACGGGCCGGGAGGAAGCGGAGCTGGGAAAGATCCTGGAGGCCATGGCCGACAAGGGCCTCTGCGTAGCGGTCAGAATGGGCGACGTTCCATATTATCAGAGCGCCCGCTTCATGCCCGGCATCCTCGAATTTCAGTTCATGCCGGGGAAAACAACCGAACGGCACAAAAAGCTGGCCCGCCTCATTCAGGCCTATAAAAAGGCCTGCGATTCGCAAACCGACACCCGAGCCGCCGGCTTTCCCCCCACCCGGGTCATCACCGTGGACCGGGCCGTAGCCGCCGGGAATCAGGTCCACACCTACGATCAGGTGCAGACGTATATCGACCAGTATGAGCCTATAGCGGTAACCACCTGCTACTGCCGTCACGCGGCGGCCCTGCGCGACGAAGACATTCACGGTCTGCCCCTGGAGGTGTGTATGCAGTTCGGTATGGGCGCCCAGTTCGCCCTCGAGAGGCTGGGCGGGCGGAAATTGACCAAGGAGGAAGCCCGGGAGGTCCTGCGCCGGTCGGAAGGGGCCGGCCTGATCCACATGAGCATGAACACCGCGGAAGATCTCGGCTTCATTTGCAATTGCGACCGCTGGCACTGCGTAACGGTCAAACAGGCCCTGGCCAAGCCCAAACCGGCCCTGTATTTCTATTCCGGGTTTGAGCCCCGCTTCGATGCCGAGCGCTGTGTGGCCTGCGGGACCTGTCTGGAGCGCTGCCCCGCGGCAGCCCTCGCGCTGGAAGAGGCCGGGCCCCCGCAAATCGACCGCGACCGCTGTTTCGGGTGCGCCGTCTGCGCCACCGGCTGCCCGTCGGAAGCGATTGACATGATCAGCCGGCCGGGTTTCCCCGAAATCCCGAAAAACGGCAAGGCCCTGGGCGAGGCCATAAAAGCGAGCAGGAGCGCTTAGAACAAAAATAAAGACGAACGTCCAACATCGAACGTCCAACGTCCAACATCGAATTTAAAAGACTTAGTAACACGTCATTGCGAGCGGAGCGAAGCAATCCCTCGGATAAGTTTTCGATCAAGTCCGAGTCACAACCGGGATTGCTTCGTCGCTTCACTCCTCGCAATGACAGTTTGTATTTTCGTGCTTCGTGGGTGTGGCACCGTTATATGGGCGTTAAAGATTAAAGGCAATTATCAATTGTCAATAATCAATAATCAATTATCAATCGAACGATAGGAGTGCAATCTCATGTCTGAAGACGTTTACCGTTCGTTGCAGCAACGCCTGGACCAGTATTCCATGGGGTTTCCGGCCACCAAGTCCGGCATTGAAATCAAGATCTTGCGTTATTTGTTCTCCGAAAAGGATGCCGCCCTGTTTTTAGCCCTGTCCCCGGCTCTGGAGACCCCGGAGGCCGTGGCCGCCAGGTTGGGGCGCCCGCCGGAGGAAGCGGCCGGGCAACTGGAGGATATGGCGCTACGCGGCCTATTGTTCCGGTTGGAAAAGAAGGGCAGGGTCAAATACGGCGCCATCCCCTTCGTCCACGGGTTGTTTGAATTCCAGGTCAAAAATCTTTCGCAGGACCTGGCCGTCATGATGGAACAGTATGAAAAAGAGGGCTTTGACCGGGCCCTGCAGGGGAGCAGGGGTTACTTTCTCCGGACCATCCCCATTCAGCAAGCCGTGGATACGACCCAGCATATCGCCGCCTATGACGACGCCGTGGCGATGCTGCGGCAAAAGGACCTGATCGTGATCACCGACTGCATCTGCCGGAAGCGAACCGAGGTCATGGGTCAGTCCTGCGGGAAACCGTTGGAGGCCTGTTTCATGTTCGGCTCCATGGGGCGGTACTACCTGGACCGGGATATGGGCCGGAAGATCGACGTGGAAGAGGCCATCGCCATCCTGGCCCGATGC
>JALOOY010000175.1 GCA_025454185.1 Thermodesulfobacteriota bacterium | reverse complement strand
ACCCGATCAAATCCGGCCGTAGCCGCAAAAACACCGGTTCGCGCAGCAGCCCCTCTTTGGTGAGTGAGGCAAACTGCACCTCCCCGATCAAACGGGGTTCGACCCAGACGGTCCGGGCCTCGTCGCCCGGTTTGTCCGAAACAGGCTTTGGGACCGTCTTCAGTTTTTTTAACAGGGCCAAGATCTCCGCCAGCGACCGTTCATCAAAGCCCGTGCCCACTTTGCCCACGTAGCGCAGGGCCTGGCCCTCGCGCACGGCCAAATGCAGTGCCCCGAAGCGGTCCCGCCGGTCCCCTTTTCCCCGCGTGTAGCCGATGATCAGGCAGTCGAGGGTCTCTCTTTTCTTGATTTTCAGCCATTGGGCCGTACGTTGGCCGGGCCGGTAGAGACTATTTTTTTCCTTGGCCATGATGCCTTCGAGTCCCGTTTGCACCGCGGCCCGGAAAAGTTCCGCGCCCTCGGCCACGGCTTCGCTGATCCGATAGGAGGTATTTTTTTTCAGCGTATCTTCCAGCCAGACCCGTCGGCGAACCAGCGGTTCGTTGACGAGCGGTCGGCCGTCGAGGTAGAGGCAGTCGAAGACATAGCAGATGGCCGGGTACCGCCTGCGGGCCCGCTCGATGGCCCCCGAAGTTTTTTGCTGCATCCGGTGAATCACATTTTTAAAAACCGGCTTTCCGGCGTCATCGAGGCAGACGATCTCCGCATCGAACAGCGCCGACTGGGTGCGGAAGGACTGCTCGGCGTCCAAAAGTTCCGGGAACCAGGCGGAAAGATCGATCTGCTTCCTGCTGTGAATACGCACTTGCCCTTCGTCCACGGCGATCAGTGCCCGGATGCCGTCCCATTTCACTTCATAGAGATAATAGCCGGAGTCCGGCGTCTCCGCGGCCGACTGGGCCAGCATAGGTTCGACGGGATGACGCAGCCAGTCCACCTGAGGTTGGTCCAAACGCTCGAGGAGCCATTCTTTCGGTCCGGTGGCGTGCAGGCGGTATTCGGCGTCCATCCCGCTGCCCTGCAGCCGAAAGTAAAACCCTTTCTTTTTCTCCCGGGTGACGGCGTATTTCCCGCGGGCATAAATCCAGATCCGGCCGCCGCCGTATTGCTTCGGGGGAATCGTGCCCTCGAAGTCCAGATATTCCAGAGGATGGTCCTCTGTGGCGACGGCCAGCCGTAGAATTCCCGGACGGGGAGGGAGTCCTTTCGGAACCGCCCAGGACTTCAACACGCCCCCCTGTTCCAGACGCAGGTCATAATGCAGGCGCGTGGCGTGGTGCCGGTGCAGGACGAAGGCGTCGCCGGCGCCGACCGCCGGCCGGGGGGGCGGCTCGGGGGTTTTTCCGAAACTGCGTTTTTCAGCGTAGGCGGCCAGGGCAGAAACAGACTCGGGCGGGGAAGGTATCGCCGGGGAGTTCCCGGCGGCCGGCTTCGGGCGCACCGTGTGCAGGGGCGCGGCCCAGGCCCCCATCCCTTCCCAGGCATCGCCCTGCTTGATCAGCAGATCGGGAACCGTGGCCAGGGTAAAAGCGGCGGCGTTATCCACGGCGGCCAACTGCTCCCAGCGCAGGGGCATGGACACGGGTGCGCCCGGGAGGCCGCGCAGGCTGTAGGCCGCAACGATGGTCTGAAATTTGCGATTGCGGTAGATGTCCAGCAGGACTTTTCCCCGACGGGCCTCCTTGCTGATGGTCAGGGTGGCCGACCCCGGGTGCGAGGCCAGGAAAAGGCCGGCCGCGTCTTTAGCCGCCGCAAAGACGTCCGGGAACGTCCACCGGGGTTCGAGGGGTACGAGGATATGCAATCCCTTGCTGCCGCTGGTCTTGACGAAGGGACGGTAGGCCAGGTTTTCGAGGTGTTCTTTCAAGTCCAGGGCTAGGCCCACCAGATCCGCGAAAGGGTGCTTCTCGGGGGGATCCAGATCGAAAACCAGATAATCCGGCTGGTCGAAATGAGGTGCGCGACAGGACATCTGATGCAGCTCGATACAGGCCAGGTTGGCCAGCCAAACCAGGGAGGCTTCTTCACCGGCCAGGACATAATCGACCGGCCCTTCCTTCACCGACCCGCCCAGCACCACATGGTTGAGCCATTCCGGTGCCCACTCGGGCCTGTTTTTCTGAAAGAAGCGTTCACCGCCGATGCCGTCCGGATAGCGCACCAGGGAAAGGGGCCGGCCTTTCAGGTGGGAGAGGATGGTGGGGGCGATGCGGAGATAATACTGGATTATTTCGGCTTTGAGAACGGGGACGTCGGGATAGAACACTTTTCCCAGATTCGAAAGCTCGATCTTCCGCTTTCCGACCTGGACGGTTTGGGAGGTCCGGACCATGGTTGATCAGGTAGTTCGCTGCGGAGATTCCCCGGCCAGTTCCTGAAAGCGCCTGGCCAGCTTGGGTCCCAGGCCTTCCTCTTCGTGCTTGAAAAATACGTAAGCGCGCTCCCAGCGTTGCCCCCGGATGCGTTCCAGCCATTGTGACAGATCGGGCTCCCTATAGGCGGCGGAACGCCGCAGGCGGAGATAACCCCAGGAGGCCGTGCTGCGGATCGTTGTGGCCGGGTTTTCATCCGTATCGGCCAGGCACAGACTGTAGTCCCTTTCCTGCAGAAGAGAAAGGACCTCCTCTGTCACTACGGAGAGGCTGCGAAACTCGAAGGCGCAGGCGGTCTTCCCCGGAATTAGATCGAAAAAGGCCTTCAACCTCGCCGGATCCGGCGGGAAATTTTTGGGAAACTGGAAAAGGACCGGCCCCAGTTTTCGTTCCAGAAGTGAGAGGGTCCGGAAGAGGTAAGCGGTCTCCTCGCCGACATTTTTCAAACGCTTGCGGTGGGTAATGATCTGGGGCGCCTTGAAGGCGAAAATAAAATCAGCCGGCACCTGTTCAGCCCAGGAGGTGAGGACACCTCCGCTAGGCAAACGATAAAAGGTATTGTTGATTTCCACTGTCGGGAGGCGCTCCCCATAAAAGCGCAACATTTCCTTGGGCGAAATATTCTCCGGGTAGAAATGGCCTTTCCATTCGAGGTAGCCGTACCCGCTGGTGCCGCTGTAGATTTTCATGGAAGTGGGGTCCCGCACTCCTGTGACCGGAGTGGACGATCACTCGACCTATGAATGCCTATCTTGCGTCGCCGCCTGCCCCCGGACTCAGGGCTGACCTGCGTCAACCGTTCCGGCTGTGAAGGGCCGCTTTTCCCTGACCCCTGTGCCACCGACCGCCTGACCCGGACCACAGCCAGCCAGATGGTGTGTCGTCTTCCGCCCAGGTCACCCCGGGAACGGCAGCGTACTTCTTCAACCGTGAAACCGGCTTTTTCCAGATGCCGGATGAAGGCCTGATCGGGTCCGGCGGACCAGACAGCCAAAACCCCCGCCGGCCGCAAGGCGTTCTGGAGGGCCGCCAGCCCGGAAGGCGTGTAGAGGCGGTCGTTGCCCTGGCTGATCAAGTCCCGGGGACCGTTGTCCACGTCCAGCAGGATAGCGTCGAAGGCCCGGCGTTCGGAATGGATAATTTTCACTACGTCATCCAAACGAACGCGGACCCGCGGGTCTTTAAGCGGTTCACCAGCCAAGTGCCCCAATAGTCCCTCGTTCCACCGTACCACTGCGGGCAGCAGCTCGGCTACCTCCACCCGGCCCTGGGGACCGATGCGGCGCAGCGCTGCCGCCACGGTAAATCCCAGGCCCAAGCCCCCCACCAGGACCCGGGGACGGACCCGGTCCCGGAACCGGGCGCAAGCCAACTCGGCCAGGGCCTCTTCCGACCCGTGAGCCCGGCTGTTCATAATTTCCTGGCCGTTCATCCGGATGGAGAACTCCCGGTCCCGCCGATAAAGGCGCAACTCTCGATCGCTTCCGGGAAGCGGAGCGGAATCCAGTAATTCCCAGGGGATCATGGGTGCTCCCGGTCAGCGGAGGGAATAGCCGCGCACATCCAGGCAGGCTTCCAGGGCCTGCAGATAGTGGGCGCTTTTCCGGGCCGCCTCGGGTCCGGGGCGGCCGTCCGGCGGGGCTACAAAGGGGTCGAAACCGGCCTGGCCGACGGCCCAGTCATGGCATTCAATATGATCCCGGTCCTGCTGCTCCTGGGTCTGTCCTTCACGGGGGTAGATGGACATCTGTCCTCCGGAGGGCGGCGCCTGGCTCCCTTCCGCCGGGGGGGGATAAACATAGTCCGGCGGCGGGGAATCATAATAATAGGGTGGCGGGGTATAATAACGCGGCGCCAGGCTCCAGCCCAGGATGCCGCCGATGACCAGCCCCGGAAGGAAGGCCCCATAACCAGGATATCCGTAGTAATGACCGCCGCCCCGATAATATCCGTAGGGAGGGCGGTAATAGCCTCGGGGTGCCCCCCCGTGGCCATAATACCGGGGAGGGGCATGTCCCGGTCTGTAATAATTGTGGGGGGTACCCCCAGGGCCTGGTGAGCCCCGGTACGATCCGCCGCTCCCATGAGACCCGCCGGGCGCGCCCCGGTAGGAACCTCCGGATCCGTGAGGACTTCCCGATGAACCACCGTGGGAGCCCCCCGATCCTGAAGACCCTCGACCGGAAGACCTTTGGGCCGCCGCCTGTTCGATCGGCGCCAGCAGGGAAAGCAAAAAAACGATGATTAAAAGGCCGGTGAGCTTTTTCATTCCAATGTTCCGTTTCTTTCGTGGGTTTCCTTCGATCCTTATACCACAATAGATGTCGGCTCGGGGAAAGAGGTTAAATATGCGCTGCGCCCCGATCTGGGGAAAAGAAGGCTGGGTCAGGCGTCGGTGGATGCCGGAAGCACCGGCTTGATGTCGACGACCGGCGTGCCTTCGATCGCTTCCAGGGGGTGCACCTTGAGCTTGTTCCCGGATATTTCCCGGACAGTGACCCGGTGCAGGCCGATGGGATTAGGCCGGTCGGGAGAGCGGGTGGCGAAGACCCCGGTCAGAGGCCGGGTCCGATCCCCCCGCGGGTGCACCCGCAGATAGACGCGCTGGGCCTGATGAAACCAGGTAATCAGGATTATTTCATCCCCGGTCGCAAGCCCTTCGATCCCTTCGATAAACGCCGGAAGTATTTCGACCCAGGCCTCGGGCGCGCCCTCATAGCCCTGTTTGGGTGCCTGGTCGCGCCTGGTCAGGACCGAGTGGACGATCCCGATGGGGT
>JALOOY010000174.1 GCA_025454185.1 Thermodesulfobacteriota bacterium | reverse complement strand
CTGAATTGGCCAGGGTTTCGATGTTGGCTTTCGCTTCATCCGGGGACAAGGGATTGGCAAATATGGAGGGATGCGTCGCGATGCGCAGGTAGCCCATCACCGTCGGCCAACCCAGGTAAAACAACTCGCTTTGGGCCAGGCAATTTGACAGGAAATCCGTGGCTTTCTTATGGTAGGGACTGCCGGTATCCGAGGAGTAGAGCAGGATATTGACGTCGATGGCGAAGCTCAGGACGGTCACTCCTTATTTTCCGAGTGGGGATTGTCCAGGAGCGAATAAAGGGCCTCCTTGTCATTCAAATTGATTCGCGCCTGCATGCCTTTGGAAATCCACCGGGGAGGTTTAGAAGGTGCCCGGGGAACTCGCCCTTCCCGCAGCGCCTGGGCCAATAAATCCGAAACCAGCCGGCCCAGGGATTTTCTCTGGGTTTTTTGCAGCTCCTTAACCTCGCAGAGTATGGGGTCGTCGATGTCAATGGTCGTTCTCATGATGTTTTGATGATATTAAATTTGACATCAGATGTCAATTGGATTCTTTTCTTCACCCGCAACCCATTAACCCGCCAGAGTCTTTCATCCAGCATCCAGCATCGCTTTTCGTCTTTATCCGGTGTCTCTCTTTTTCAACCTTCACCCGTCATTACCCCTGCTTCCTTTCCACCTCCATCTTCCGCAAATCCTTGCGCATGATCTTGCCGGTGGCAGTCAGGGGCAGCTCGGCCAGGAATTCCACCTCCCGGGGATACTCGTGGGCCGCCAGGCGGGTCTTGACGAAATGTTGGATGTCTTCCTTCAGGGCGTCTTCCGGGGCGACACCGGGTTTGAGCACGATGAAGGCCTTGACGATCTCGCCCCGCACCGGGTCAGGGGCCCCGATGACCCCGGCCATGAAAACGGCCGGGTGTTTGAGCAGGCAGTCCTCGATCTCGGCCGGGCCGATGCGGTACCCGGAGCTGGTGATCAGGTCGTCTTTCCGGCCCACATACCAGAAATAGCCCTGCTCATCCTTGCGGGCCAGGTCTCCGGTAAGGGCCCAATCGCCAATGAACTTGTCTTGGGTGGCCTGGGGGTTGCCCCAATATTCCAGGAACATGACCGGGTCCGGCCGTTTGACAGCAACCTCCCCGACAGCACCTGCGGGGGCGACCTCCCCGTTTTCGTCCAGCACTTCCACCACATGTCCCGGTATGGGACGCCCCATGGAACCCCGCCGGTTTTCCATGACTTCCGAGCAATTCCCCAGGACCAGATTCACCTCCGTCTGACCGTAAAACTCGTTGATGGTCAAACCCAGCGTCTGCCGGCCCCATTCCAAAAGCTCCTCGCCCAGGGTCTCGCCGCCGCAGCCGATGGTGCGCAGGGCAAAATCGTGGCGGGCCCCCGGGTCTTTGACCTGCCGCATGATCTTCAGGGCCGTGGGGGGCATGAAAGCGTTGCGGATCCCGTACTTGGCCATGAAGTAAAAGGCCTGTTCCGGATCGAATTTCCGGGCCCGGAAAGCGACTACCGGCACGCCGTGATGCCAGCTCGGCAGCAGGACGTCGATGAGTCCGCCGATCCAGGCCCAGTCGGCCGGGGTCCAGTACAGGTCGTCTTTCCGGGGGAAAAAGTTATGAAAGAACTCCACCCCGGGCACATGGCCCAGCACCACCCGATGGGCGTGGAGGGCGCCCTTGGGCGGGCCGGTGGTCCCCGAAGTGTAGATGATCAGGGCCGGATCGTCGGCCCGGGTCCGCACCGGCGTAAAAGCCGAGGCCCCCTTTTCCAGGGCCTGCCGGAAGTCGATCACGCCCTCGGGAACCTCCCCGGTGGTGACGATGATCGTCCGCAGTTCGGGCAGGCGCTCCCGGATCTCCAGGACCTTAGGCAGGTTGTTTTCGTCGGTGATGATCCCCCGGGCCCCGCTGTTGCCCAGCCGATATTCCAGGGCCTCGGGTCCGAAGAGGGTGAAAAGGGGAATGGCCACGGCCCCGATCTTGTACAGGGCCAGGTGGGCCAGGGCCGTTTCGGGGCACTGGGGCAGCAGTATACCCACCCGCTCCCCCCGGGAGATCCCGTAAGCCGTCAGGGCATTGGCCAGGCGGTTGGAGAGCCGCTGCAGGTCCCAAAAGGTGTATTGCTCCACCCGTCCCTTTTCATCTTCATAGATCAGGGCCAGGCGGTAGCGCTGGCCGGCCCATTTGTCGCAGCAGTCCACCCCGATGTTGTAAAACCGGGGGAGCCGCCATTGGAACCGATAGTAAACTTCTTCGTAGGTCGTTCCTTTTCTCAGCATGGGGAGGTCCTCTTATGAAAATTTTATTCACCGCAAAGGCGCAAAGGACGCTAGAATCTAATTTTTCATAAAATCGGCAGAAGCCGATTTCATGATAGAACCAGCCGCCTCCGGCGGGCTGAAGTCGGTGCAGCGTTGAACGGTTTTACATTGGCGGTTTATTCGCCAATGTAAGATGTTGTTCTTTGCGTTCTTTGCGTCTTTCCGGTAAATAGACTTTAAAAAAGTAAATAGATACCGAAGTTCGAAGTCTTAAATACTTCGACATTCGACATTATTCAACCAAATCCGCCTCCACCTCCAGGCGCAGCATCAGATCGTTGCCGGCCACCAGCCCGCCGTTTTCGAGGTCGTAGTTCCAGTTTACGCCGAAATCCCGGCGGTTGATGCGGCCCGTGGCCGAAAAACCGATGCTTATGTCATCGTCGAAAGGACTCTTGACCCGCCCCAGATATTCCACATCCAGAATGATCGGACGGGTCACGTCCCGAATGGTCAGGTCGCCGATACAGGCAAACCGGTTCAGGGCCACCGGGTCGATCCGGGTGCTTTGGAAGCGGATCAAGGGGAAGCGTTCCACCTCCAGAAAATCCGGACTGCACAGGTGTTCGTCCCGCTTGGCTATGCCCGTGTAGACTCCGGCGGCCTCGATCTCCGCCGCTACGGAACCCAGGGCCGGCGCCGCCGGATCGAAACGCAAAGTCCCGGAAATTCTATTGAATTGGCCGCGGACCAGGGTGATCATGCAATGCCGGACTTCGAAAGCCGCTACCGTGTGATCGGGATCGATCCGCCATTGCTCCATGTGAGTTCCCCTTTTTGAAAAAATCTGTTACATTATAATTTATCATAAACCCGGCCGGGTTTCTACCTGCAATCCGGGAACCTCGATCCCCCCAAAAATATCCAGGAGGAGGGCAACATCATGGGCCGCATGAGCTTCGGGCCGGGAAGACGTTCGTCCCGGCAGCCGGTCAAATCCGTGGGACCGGAAAAGGACCCGGCGGAGTTTATCCGGAATCTCAAAAAGACGCTGCCGGTGAAGGAGGGCTACCGGGAGCGGTCACTGGCCATTCACGGCCTGATCTGCGCCCGTTGCGGCCGGGAGTTCGAACCGGCCCAGCGGAGCCTCCTGACCGTGCACCACAAGGACGGCAACCACCTCAACAACCCGCCCGACGGCAGCAACTGGGAAAACCTCTGCGTCTACTGCCATGAAGATACCCACTCCAGGGAGCTGCTCGGGGAGTATTTGAAAGACTGATACTGGATAAAAGCGAAAGACGATGCTGGATACTGGATACTGGATACTGGATGAAGACGAAAAGCGAAACTGGATAAAAGCGAAAGACGATACTGGATACTGGATAAAAACAAAAAGCGATGCTGGATTCTCGATAAAAGCCAATACCGATACTGGATCCTGGATAATAGAGAGAAGCGGTGGCGGGATGAGTTACAAGAATTTGGACATATGGAAAATGGCCCGGGAAATAGTCATAAAAATCCACAGGATGACCTTGACGAATTTGCCGAAATTTGAAATGTATGAGGAAGGGGGCCAGATCCGCCGGTCAAGTAAATCCGTCAAGTCCACCATAGTCGAGGGATATGGGAGAAGAATATATAAGCAAGAATTTATAAAATTTCTTCATTATGCCATTGCCTCCAACGATGAAACCATCGACCACTTGGAAACTTTGTATGAAACGGAATCTCTAACCCATAGTGAACTTTACGAAGAGATTCATAAGGAGCTGGATATATTAGGTAAAAAAATCAACCTATTTATTAAATCGGTTGAAAAAGGCCATATGAGTAAAAAGTAAATTATTCTACCGGCATTGTTTTCCGTCTTTATCCAGTATCCAGTATCGTTTTTTGTCTTTATCCAGTATCTTTAGTAGTTATGATTTCCCTCGACCACATCAGCAAATTCTACGGGCGCCAGGACCTCTTGAAGGAAGTCTCCTGCGCCATCAATCCCGGGGACAAGATCGCCCTGGTGGGCGTAAACGGGACCGGCAAGACGACCCTGCTGAAAATCATCCTGGGCCGGCTGGAGCCCGATCAGGGCCAGGTTCATCTTAAAAAAGGACTGCGCATCGGCTATCTGCCCCAGGAAATCATTCAATTGCGGGGAAAATCCGTCATCGAGCTGGTCATGGAGCTGGATGCCGACCTCCTTAAGGCCCAGACCGAATACAAGGAGGTGAGCCGGCATTTAAATCAGGCCGAAGATCCCCAGGAACAGATGGCGCTGGCTGCCCGGCAGAGCCGTCTCCTGGAGGAACTGGAGCGGCTGGGGGGCTACGACCTGGAGGCCCGGGCCAAGCAAATCCTGGCCGGGCTGGGTTTTCTGGAAGACCAGTTCTCCGCGCCCATCGAAACCATGAGCGGCGGCTGGATCATGCGGGCGGCCCTGGCCCGCATGCTGCTCATGAAGCCCGACCTGCTCCTGCTGGACGAACCTACCAATCACCTGGACCTGGATTCCCTGCTCTGGCTCGAGAATTTCCTGCGCCACACCTCATCGGCCCTGCTGCTCATCTCCCACGACCGGATATTCCTCGACCGGGTAGTGCAAAGAATTTTCGAATTGGAGAAGGGCCTGCTGACCGTGTATCAGGGCAATTACAGCCGCTACCGGGAAGAAAAGGAAAAACGCCTGCATTTTACCGAGGCGGCCTATTACACCCAGATGGAGAAAATCCGCCAGATGGAGGACTTCATCGCCCGAAACCGCTCCCGTAAAGACCGGGCCCGGCAGGTCCAGTCCCGGATCAAGGTCCTGGAGCAGATGGAACGTCTGGAGTCCCCGCAGGAGGAAAAAAAGATCTCCTTCCAATTCAACGAACCGGTCCGTTCCGGAAAGGT
>JALOOY010000173.1 GCA_025454185.1 Thermodesulfobacteriota bacterium | reverse complement strand
TGGCCATCATGGTCACCACCCTGAGCAATTTCCTGGGCAGTAAACTCTGGGCCTTCAAGACAGGATAACGACAAAAACAATAATTAATAATTGACAATTGATTATTAATTATTGTCCTTTGGTCTTTTGTATGAAGAGGCCGGATCCGTAGTGGTCCATTTCGTAATCAAAATCCTACCGCCACCGTCCCGGGTTGTAATAATACCCCCGCGGGTGATGATGCCAGCGGCCCGGCACCCAGGCCCCGCCGGGATGGGGGGGACGTCCCCAGTAACCACGGTTCCAGTAGTATCCGCTGGAACCCCACCCCCAGTACCCGCCGATCCAGACCGCACCCGGGAAAGGGATGACCGGGACAGTCTCCACCACGGGCGCCGGAGGCGGACCGGGGGCATAGACCGCATCCACCGGCGGCGGCACATAGGCCAGGCAGCCGATCAGGACCGATAGCAGCAACACCGAGCCCAGTGAAAACAAGGATAATCTTTTCATTTTTGTCCTCCTGTCTCGTTGGACCGAACCGGCACTGTGCAGGTTAAATCATGAAACTATTTCAGCTTGGGGTCCCGGTATTTTCCTCTCATCCCCTCGATAGTTTTTTTGACGCTCTTGACCAGCCAATCCGGTTCGACCAGCTTCGCCTCGTCCCCGAAGGAGAGGAGCCAGCCGATTACCTCCGGCGCAGACGAAGCCTGGAAGGTTAATCGGGTTCCTGAAATTAAGCGCTGGGTAGAGCACTGTCCTTATGGCTGCACTTTTTGCGACGTCCCGTGGCAATAAAGATATTTATGGAATGAGCAACATCCCGTCGGCCTCCGGGATGTAAATATTAAAGATCTGACCCCCTGTTCACTAATATTTCAAGAGCAGGCACCGCCCCCCGTTCTGTAAATAACGAATCAGCTTCTTCGCTTTTAACGATTGACCATTTCTTGGCATTTACCGCCCTAAGATCATAGGCTCCGCTTCGGGGTCAAATCCCTCCACTGCCAGCCTATTTCCGGATGGGCGAACCCGATGACCCGGGTGAGGTGGCCGACCTGCGAAAAAACCTTCTCGATCATTGCCGTTTGGATACGCGGGGGATGGTAAGGCTTTTGAAAGTTAAGGAAAATTTAACTTGTTCCAATAAGCCTCATTTATGGTATAAAAAGAAATCAATCGAGGCTAATCTGAAATTTTATTAATCTCTTCAAGAAGTTAAAGGAACTTATGCCGCCAGCAAAAATCCACTACGGTTGGATCGTGGTGTGCCTTGGTCTGTTGGTGACCATCGGCGCCCACGGGTTCGGGCGCATGTCCTACACCATCATCCTGCCGGCCATGAAGGACGGACTGAATCTGAACTACACCCAACTGGGGCTCATCGGTACCGGCAACCTGGTGGGCTACCTGCTCATGGCCCTGGTCGGTGGGGCCCTGGCGGCCCGCTGGGGCTCCCGGCTCATCATCAGCCTGTCCCTGGCCCTCATGGGCGTCACCATCATCCTCACCGGCCTGGCCCGGGATTTTCAGTCGGCCCTGGCCCTGCGGCTCTTGACCGGCCTGGGGCACGGCGGGGCCTACGTGCCGGCCATGGCCCTGGGCTCGGCCTGGTTCGTCATGAAGCGCCGCGGCTTTGCCACCGGCATCGTCTCCGCCGGCATCGGCGGCGGGACCATGATCGCCAGTTTGATTGTCCCCCTGGCCTTGAAGGCTTACGGCGGAGAGGGCTGGCGCTATGCCTGGTTTTATCTCGGTGCCGGGGTTCTCTTCATCGCTCTGATCGCCGGACTTTTCATCCGCAGCCGTCCGGCCGAACTGGGCCTGCAGCCCGTGGGTGCGGAAGAAATCGGGGACGGGGCCGCTCCTCCGCCCCCCGCCTCCAAACCCCTGGAGTGGAACCTGGTCTACCGCAAAGGGAAAATGTGGTACCTGGGCCTGGTCTATTCCCTGTACGGATTTTCGTATATTATCTACATGACTTTTTTCGCCGCCTACCTGATCAAAGAGGTGGGCTGGTCGCCGGCGGCGGCCAGCGGACTCTGGGCCCTGGTGGGCGGAATCAGCATCTTCTGCGGGGTCCTCTGGGGAGGCATCTCCGACCGCCTGGGACGGGGGCGGGGGGCGGCCCTGGTCTATTTCTTCCTGGCCCTGAGTTACCTGGCCCTGGCCCTGCTGAAATCCAGCCTCGGCTTTTACGGCTCGGCCGTCCTCTTCGGCCTTTGCGCCTGGAGCATCCCCACCATCATGGCCGCCACGGCCGGCGATTTCGTAGGGCCCCGCCTGGCCCCGGCCGGTTTGGGCTTCGTGACCCTTTTTTTTGCCGCCGGCCAGGCTGTGGGCCCCTGGGCCGGAGGCTACCTGGCCGACCTGACCCGCTCTTTTACCGTACCCTTTATCCTGGCCGCGGGGGTTTCACTGGTGGGGGGGCTGCTGGCCTTGGGGCTGAGGCCGTCTGCTCCCCGCATTGACAATCAATAATTAACTCTTGATTATTGTTTTCTCGGGACTTCCCGGGAAAAACCCGAGCCAAGGAGCAAGGATGAACACCCCTACGGCGAACGGCTACCTGCTTTCCAAGGGCTACTCCTATTACGTCTTCGCTCTCCTGTTCCTGCTTTATATGTTCGACTACATCGACCGGCTGGTGGTGGTCTCCCTGTTCCCCTTCCTAAAAAAAGACTGGGGCTTGACCGACACCCAATGCGGCCTGCTGGTCTCGGCCGTCTCCTGGTCGATCCTGGTCTTTTCCTTTCCGGCCTCGGTGGTAATCGATCGCTGGTCCCGGAAAAAGAGCATCGGCGCCATGGCCGTGTTGTGGAGCCTGGCCACGGCGGCCTGCGCCTTCACCAAAAGCTTCCCCCAACTGTTCCTGGCCCGCACGGCCATCGGCATCGGGGAAGCCGGCTATGCCCCAGGGGGCACGGCCATGATATCAGCCTTGTTCCCGGAGAAAAAGAGGTCCCTGATCGTGGGGATCTGGAACGCCTCGATCCCCCTGGGCAGCGCACTGGGCATTGCCCTGGGCGGCCTGATCGCGGCCCGCTACGGCTGGCGCCAGGCCTTCGGAATCGTGGCCCTGCCGGGGCTGCTGATCGCCCTGCTCTTCTTCTTCGTCAAGGATTACCGGACGGTGGACCTGGTCAAAACGGGGGCCGGCGGGGCCGGAGAGGGATCGCAACGCCGGATGACCGCCACCGAAATCATCCGGGACTTCCTGCGCACCCCTTCCCTGATCCTGACTTTTTTCGCCTTTGCCGGGAATACCTTCCTGACCACGGCCCTCATGAGCTGGCTGCCCTCCTATTTCAACCGCGTCCAGGGCCTGCCCCCGGACCGGGCCTCCCTGAAAAGCAGCCTGATCATGGTCATGGCCATCGTCGGCTCCCCGCTGGGCGGTTTCCTGGCCGACCAATGGCTAAAAAGAAAGGTCCAGGCCAGGCTGCTGTTCAGCGCCCTGTCCTCCACCCTGACGGCTGTCATTTTTATCAGCGGATTTTATTTTCTGGAGGGGCCGGCGCAGTTCTACCTGTTTCTAATGGGCGGGACCACGGCCATCGCCTTTGCCTCCTCGGCCATCGCCGTCACCCAGGACGTGGTCCATCCCGGCCTGCGGGCCACGGCCTACAGCCTGTGCGTGATCATCATGCACCTGCTGGGCAGCGCCTTGGGGCCGCTGGTGGTGGGCCTGCTTTCGGACCGCTACGGGATCACTACGGCCCTGACCCTGCTGCCGCTGTCGGCTCTATGGGCCGGGGTTCTGTTTTTTATCGGTTCTTTCTATTACGAAAAGGATCTGGCCGGGGTGGAGCGGGTGACGCTGGTGGTGAAAGAGGCTTAGATTTCTACAGCGTCAACTTCTCGACTTGGATAAAAGATAATCGGGAGAGGTGCGAAAAGGATTGACTACTTCCACACCGCCAAAATTCTGTTTTTCCTGGAGGTCTTCCGTCAACAGATAGCCGCAGTGACTGACCTGCGCCGTAGAGACGATCAACGCATCCCACCAGGACAGTTTATAGTGGTCCTGGATAAGCCAGGCCCCTTCCACAACCCGGGCATCTCCGGGCAGCGGATTCCAGGCCAGCAGGGAACGCACGTCTTCCCGCGCCCGTTGCGGGTCCAGTCCGGGACGGAGCTTCCGGGTCACCGTTACATAAAACTCCTGCAGCACCTGAAAGCTCAGCCTGCCGATCTTTTCCTTCCAGAGATAGGTCATCCAGATCAGGGCCTGCTTTTGCTTGGGAGGTTCCGAGGCGTCCCGGAAGTAGACCAGGACATTGCTGTCAACGAAGACTCGGGCGGTCATGGATTTCCTCTCGGGAGGGATATTTATCGGCTTTTTTCTTCAACAGGCGGGGCGAACGGGCCAAGTAATTTTCCATGGCGGTCCGGTATTCGCTCTCCGTGCGCATTTTTTCCGATAGCAGTTCCCTTACCAGACGGGAGAGGCTCTTGTCATCCTCCGCGGCCTTGATCCGGGCCCAACGAGCGACCTCTTCATCGAGCGTAATGGTTACGTTTTTCATGTCACAATAATAGTGTAACACAAAAATCTTGTCAAGAACCCATCCGCTGCCCTCCCCGTCATTGATTATTTTTATGGGGATTGGTATAATCGGCCACTTTCTGAGGAGGGATGAAACCCATGCCCATACAAAAAATGACCCCCAGCGAAGCCCTGGTGGAGACCCTGGCGGCCGAAGGGGTGAAAACGGTGTTCGGGATCGTCGGCTCCGCCTTCATGGACGCCCTGGACCTGTTTCCGACGGCGGGGATCCGCTTTGTCTCCGTGGCCCACGAGCAGGCCGCGGCCCACGCCGCCGACGGGTTGGCCCGGGTGACCGGTCGGCCCCAGGTCTGCATTGCCCAGAACGGGCCGGGGGCGGCCAATTTCGTCTCGGCCATCACCGCGGCCTACTGGGCCCATTCGCCGGTGGTGGCCGTTACCCCGGAGACGGGGTCCCTGGGGATCGGCACCGGGGGCTTCCAGGAATTGGACCAGATGGCCTGGTTCAGAGAGCAGACCGTTTATCAGGTACGGGTCAACCGGCCGGAACGGATGGCCGAGCTGGCCCGGCGGGCCTTTTACCTGGCCAAGGTGGAGAACGGTCCGACCCAGCTCAATATTCCCCGGGATTATTTTTACGGGGTGTGTGAGGACGAAATCTACCCCTCCCTGGCGATTTCCC
>JALOOY010000002.1 GCA_025454185.1 Thermodesulfobacteriota bacterium | reverse complement strand
CGATGAGGGTCAGGTTGCGGGTCTCGGGGTCCTCGATGATCTCGCCCGGGACGCCCCGGATGAAGGCGATGCCCTCCCGCCGGGCCCGCTGAAAGAGGTCTTCGAAACCCTTGCCGAAGGCCCGGATATCGATGTAGAAGACCATGATCTTGGTCTCGGGCCAGTGCTCCTTGATCAACAGGGCGTCCTTGATGGTGTTCATGCAGCAGATGTTGCTGCAGTAGATGTTGGACCGTTTCGAACGGGAGCCGATGCACTGCAGAAAGGCCACCGTCCGGGGGATCTGCTGGTCGGAAGGACGGATCAGGTTGCCGCCCGAAGGCCCTCCGGCGTTGATCAGCCGCTCGAATTCCAGGCTGGTGATGACGTTGGGAAATTTGCGATAACCGAATTCGGTCAGGGGGGTGGGGTCGTAAACGTCCACCCCGGTGGCCACGATGATGGTGCCCACCTCCAGGTGCAGGATCTCGTCCCGGTCGGCGTAATCGATGCAGCGTTTCTGGCAGGCCTGGTAGCACTGGTCGCAGGCCACGATGCCGTGTTTGTTCAGGCACAGGTCCATGTCGATGAGGAAGGTGGAAGGAACGGCCTGGGGGAAGGACCGGTAAATGCCCCGGCGCATGGATAGACCGGTGTTGAACTCGTCGGGGGCCACCTGGGGGCAGACCCGGGTGCAGTCGCCGCAGGCGGTGCAGGAATCGTTTACGTAGCGGGCCCGGCGGCGGACCTGGACGTTGAAATTGCCGATATAGCCGTCCACCTGCTCCACCTCACTCAAGGTGAGCAGTTCGATGTTGGGATGGCGGCCCACTTCGGACATTTTGGGCGCCAGGATGCAGATGGAGCAGTCCATGGTGGGGAAGGTCTTGTCGATCTGGGCCATGCGCCCGCCGATGCTCGATTCCTTCTCCACCAGGTAGACCCGGTAGCCGCTGTTGGCCAGGTCCAGGGCGGCCTGGATGCCGGCCACGCCACCTCCCAGGACCAGGGCCTTGCGGTGCACCGGCACTTCCAACTCCACTTGAGGCGCCAGGAGCCGGGAGCGGGCCACGGCCATCTTGACCAGGTCTTTGGCCTTGGCGGTGGCCGCTTCCTTTTCATGGAGATGGACCCAGGAGCAGTGCTCCCGGATGTTGGCCATCTCGAACAGGTAGGGGTTCAAGCCCGCCTCCTGACAGGCGGCCCGGAACGTGGGCTCGTGCAGGCGGGGGGTGCAGGAGGCCACCACCACCCGGTTCAGACGCTGTTCCCGGATGTCCTTCTTGATCTCCTCCTGGCCCGGGTCGGAACAGGTGTAGAGGTTGGTCTTGGCCAGCACGACGCCGGGCAGGTTCGCGGCGTATGCGGCCACCTGGGGGCAATCGACCACGGCCCCGATATTCAGGCCGCAGTGACAGACATAAACGCCGATGCGGGGCTCTTCCTTTTCTTTGCGTTGCACTTTCTTGGGTGTCAACCCGGTTACTCCTTTTTGAAAAACAGAGATCGGAGGTCGGAGATCAGAGGCCGGAAGAACAACTTGGGGATTGTCTTCCAAGGAAATTCTAAAGGTTTTTTTCTGATCTCTGATCTCCGTTCTCTGATCTCTGTCCTAAGCCGTACTCGTAGCCCTTCTCAAAGGCCTTGAGGTTGAGTTCCTCGGTGCCCCGCGGGATAGAGTCGAAGAGGGCCTGTTTCATGGCTTCGTAGCTGACCACCCGGGTCACGGCGGTGATGAAACCGAGCATGACGATGTTGGCCACGATCTTGCGCCCCAGTTTTTCCGCGAAGCGGGTCGCGGGAATTTTGTAAAGCGAACAAGGCGCCGGAACCGTCTCCAGTTGAACCAGATCTTCGTCGATGAGGACCTGGGCCCGGTCAGCCAGATGACCGCCGTAGGTGTTCTTGGCCTCTTCGGACATGAGCACCAGCACCTGGGGGCTGGCGACCCGGGGATAATGGATGGTGCCCCTGGAAAGGACCACGTCGGCGCTGCAGGCCCCGCCCCGGGCCTCCGGACCGTAACTCTGGGTAAAGACCGCGTTCAGATTTTCGAAGAGGGCGGCGGCTTTGCCCAGGATATGGCCGGCCAGGACGATACCCTGCCCGCCGAAACCGGCCAGTCGAATTTCTGTTTTTTGATCAGCCATCTTATGCCTTGGGGCTCGATTTCGTAATTATAACCGCTTATTCTGGTCATCCTGGCGAAGGCCATCCCGCCGGCGGCGGGACAGGGAGCACCGGTCCATTCCCTCCTGGATGCCGGTTTTCACCGGCATGACGAGGTGCTGCTGGGCTTCACCCGGAGTAATCATGACTTTCATTTTTTTCAGCCTGTACGCTGCCTAAATTGTAGAATCCTGTACTTTGGTTTCTCTAGCCTTTTGGATAATTAATAATTAACAATTGATCGTCGATTATCCGACCCTAGACTTCAAGGAATCGCCCTCAGGCGCTCCGGGTGAATTTCTTCAGGATGTTCTCCTCGTAAACCTGGTCGAAGGTGGGCCGGCTCTGATCGATGAATTTGCCCACGATGATCTTTCCTTTCAGGCCGATGTCCGCTTCCCGCGGGTCGGCGTCGTTTTGGACCAGGCTGTTCTCACGGTAAAATTTCATTTCGTCCAGTCCGCTGCCCAGTTTGTTGGGCCGGCCGTAGCCGATGGGACAGGGGGCGATGACTTCGATAAACGTGAAACCCTTGCGGGTCAGGCTCTCGGCAATAGCCGTCACCAGGTGCCGGGCGTGGAAGGTGGTCCAGCGGGCCACATAGACCGCGCCGCTGGCATAGGCCAGAAAGGGCAGGTTGAAGGAATGCTCGAAGTTGCCGTAGGGGGTCGTGGTAGTGCGGGCCGCCACCGGCGTGGTGGGGGCCGCCTGGCCGCCGGTCATGCCGTAATTGAAGTTGTTGACGCAGAGTATCTTCAGATTGATGTTGCGCCGGGCCGCATGGATGAAGTGGTTGCCACCGATGGCGAAGAGATCCCCGTCGCCGCTGAATACGGTGACCGTCAGGTCGGGGCGGACCAGGGCCAGACCGGTGGCAAAGGGGATGGCCCGTCCGTGGGTGGTGTGGTAGGTGTCCATATTGAGGTACCCGGCCACCCGGCCGGTGCAGCCGATGCCGGAGACCACGGCCGTCCGGTCCACCGGCAGGCCGGCCATCTTGAGCCCGTTGATATAGGTGTTCAAGACCACCCCCAGACCGCAGCCGGGGCACCAGATGTGGGGAATGCGGCCGGGCTTCAGGTAGACGTCGTCGGGATGGAGACCGTGCTGTTCCTCCCGCAGACGGGTGGTGGACTGGGGATCGAAAGGGACCAGGGTCCGGTGACGGATCTTCATGACAGATATTCCTCGGCGGCTTCGACGATCTCCTGGGGGGTATGGATGGCGCCGCCCATGAGCGGCAGCAGGACGGTCTCGGCCCGTCCCTGGGCAGACCGTTCCACTTCGTAGACCATCTGGCCGTAATTGATTTCCGGGACGATGAAGGCCCGGACCTGTTCGGCCAGCCGGCGGATCCGTTCTTCGGGAAAAGGCCAGATCGTGATTAGCCGCAGGAGCCCCACCTTCTGGCCCCGGGCCCGGAGGTGGTCCACCGCCTCCCGGGCGGCCCGGGCCGTACAGCCGTAGGCCACCACCACCACCTGAGCCTCCTCCAGGCCCACGTCCTCGGTGCGGATGATGGCCGCCGCATTGAGGCGGATCTTGTCCACCAGGCGACGGATCAGGCGCTCGTGGACCGGGGCGGTGATGACCGGATAACCCTGTTCGTCGTGGGTCAGACCGGTGACGTGCACATGGTAGCCGTCCCCGGCACAGGCCATGGTCGGAACCAGGTCGTCCCCGGCCTGGAAAGGCAGGTAGCATTCCGGGCTCGGCTGGGGACGCTTGCGGGTAACCAGCGGTATCCGGTCCGGAGGCGGGATGATTACCTTTTCGGACATATGGCCCACCACCTCGTCCCCCAGGACAAAGACCGGCAGGCGGTAGGTCTCCGAGAGGTTGAAGGCGGTGATGGTCAGGTCGAACATTTCCTGAGGGGAAGAAGGCGCCAGGGCGATGACGCCGTAATCGCCGTGGGAGCCCCAGCGGGCCTGCATGACGTCGGCCTGGCCCACCAGGGTGGGCAGGCCGGTGGAAGGACCGGCCCGCATGATGTTCACCACCACGCAGGGGGTTTCGGTCATCATGCCCAGACCGATATTTTCCATCATCAGGGAAAAACCCGGGCCGGAGGTGGCGGTCATGGCCTTGGCCCCGCCCCAGGAGGCGCCCAGTATGGCGGCCATGGAGGCGATCTCATCTTCCATCTGGAGGCACAGGCCCTGGACCTGCGGCAGGCGTTTGGCCATGCGCTCGGCGATCTCGGTGGCCGGCGTAATGGGATAGCCGGCAAAAAAACGGCAACCGGCGGCAATGGCCCCCTCGGCGCTGGCCTCGTCGCCGTTGATAAAAAATTCACCTGTTAGAATTCCCGGAGTGGACATGATCCGTTGGCCTTCCCGGCCCTGCTCCCTGCCGGCGTCCCCTAGGCTGCCGCTGGGAAGGGTCGTAGCTTATGCTCCGAATTTTTTGGAATAGTTGAGGATATCCTCGGAGGTCAATTCCTTGTAGGTCTTGAGTTCGCTGTAAATGGCGAATTCCGGACAGATGATCTCGCAGAGATTGCAATTGACGCATTCGCCCTGCTTGGTCACCTGCGGCGGATGATAGCCTTTCTTATTGAATTCGGAGGATTCTTTGAGGACTTGGTTGGGGCAGAATTCGATGCAAAAGTTACAACCCTTGCAGCGATCTTTGATGATGACCAGCTCACCCTGAGGGATGGAATGGTCCTTGGCATCCAAAGGCAACCGCCAGAATTTCATGAAGACCTCAAAAAATTAATTGTAAACAAAATTAATAAAATTAAAGAAATTCGTTCCGATTGTCAATATTAAATTGGGTCCGCGAATTGGTTCGTGACGGAAAATTCGGAGAGAACGTGGCGGGCGACCGTTGGACCATCAGCGTGGCGGGGCCGGAACCAGGTCGCGATGGCTGGTCTCCGGTAAGTACCCCCATTATCGGGTCGGTTCGTTGGGGATGGTAAGGCCTTCGTGCTGGATGTTTTTTATCTGTCTGGTCTGCGGCCCTTAAGGTTGTCAAGCGCGGATCAGGTGGAAGAGGTGAAACAACAGAATGCCCAGGTAGATGATGTTGACCAGGTAAAGGCCGTAGGCGGCTATGCGGACCCGGCTCAGGGCGTAAAGGACGAAGGCCGGGATGATGGTAAACAACATCTTGACGTTGACGAAGGTTTGGGTGCCCTGTTCCAGGGCCGCCCGCATGAAGGGATTGAGCTCAGAGCCCCCCCGCTGGATGCAAATGAGGGTAAAATGGGCGTCGAGTATGGACAGAAAAATTACGGATAAAGGCACCAGAAAAGAGGGGAAAGTCAGGGTGTTGGATAATAATCGTTTCATAATATTTGGTTACTGCTGCAAAACCTGTGCAAAGACGCAGGGGAGGGGTAACCGGTTAATTTGTTGGCATTTTATATGTTGCCAGGGGGGATGGTGAGATTTATTTTTCCCAAATAGAATGGGAAATCGGGTACCCAAAAAGGGAAATCTCCTTCCCCCTCAAATCTCCGGTATCCTCAGCGCTACCGTGGTGCCCCGGCCCGGGCTGCCCCGGAGGGTGAGGTCCCAGCCGAAAAGCAGTGCCCGTTCCCGCATACCGAGCAGTCCCAGGGATTTGGAGCGGGACATCTCGTCCGGGGAGATCCCCCGGCCGTTGTCTTTGATGGTCAGGGTAAGGCCCCGGGCGTTCCGGCGCAGCAGGGCCTCTACCCGGCCGGCCCGGGCGTGGCGGGCCACGTTGGTCAAAGCCTCCTGAAAGATCCGGAAAACGGCCACGGACTGGTCTTGAGGCAGCCTGATCTCGGTGAGGTCCGATTTGAACCGGCAGGGGATGCCGGTTTTATTTTGGAATTCCTGGGCCTGCCATTCGAGGGCGGCGATGAGACCGAAATCGTCGAGGATGCGGGGGCGCAGTTCGGTGGACAGGCGGCGGACCGACTTGACGGTGGCGTCGATCAAGCGGCTCATGGCTTCGGTTTTTTGCCGCAGCTCCCCCTGGTTGGGCTGCAACCGTTTCTGCAACCAGGACAGGTCCATCTTCAGCCCGGTCAGGCGCTGCCCCAGATCGTCGTGGATCTCCCGGGCAATTGTGGCCCGTTCCTCTTCCCGCACCGACTGGAGCCGGGCCGACAAGGCCCGGAGCTTTTCCTCGATCTGGCGGCGTTCGGTAAGGTCCCGGGAGATGCCCAGCACGGACTGGACCCGGTTGTCCTGTTTCTGGAAGGGGACCAGCCAGGTGTTGATCCAGACCTCCCGGTTGCCGAAAGCGATTTTGCTTTCCACGTTCAGGGGCTGGCCGGTGCGAAAGACCTTCTGCAGGCTTTCCTGCTGGCTGGTGGCGATTTGAGGTGGAAAGAGCCTTTCCCGGGGCTGACCTACAATGGCCTCCGGCGGTTTCCCCACCTGCTCGGCGGCGTAGCGGTTGACATAGGCCACCCGATCGTCCCGATCGATGACAAAGATAAAGTCGTTGGCCGCCTCGGCCAGGACGCCATAATTCATTTTTTCCGGGGGGCGTTTTTTATCCGATTGGGGCCGGGGCCCGGAGGATTCCAGGACTTTGAGGCGCTGGCGTAGTTCCTGCAGTTCGGCCAGCAACTGGGCTTTGGTCTTGGCTTGATCAGTCGTCACGGGGTCCACCGGCAGCTCCTATTTCACTCATTATTCCATAATCGCCCTTAGGAATGCAAACAGCAAAGAAAGCCAACTAACCCCCTTGCCTTTTCATAGATTTGGAATAAAATAGGGCCGTTAAAAAATTAGCCGGGTGAACAGGCATGGAGAGGTTCTCTAAATCAATTCTTTTTCGAGGAATGGTCGGGATGTCGGCGGCGTTGGCGCTCTGGACCGGCCTGTGTCTTGCGGCCTGGGCCCAAGAGCCCGTCATCCCTTATCCCCTCCTGACTTCCCGGTACAGCTCCATCAAAGTGTTCGATATCCGGGGCCAATTCGCCGGGCGGCTCCTGGCCGAGAAACGCTACTGGGTGCCCATCGAGCGCATTCCGATCTTCCTGCAGAACGCCCTGGTGGCCATCGAGGATGCCCGTTTTTACGAACACGGCGGCATCGATATCCGGGGCATCGCCCGGGCCCTGGTTAAAGACGTGATCAAGGGCCGCATGGCCGAGGGCGGATCGACCATCACCCAGCAGCTCATTAAAAATAAGTATTTGTCTCAGGAAAAGACCCTGCAGCGCAAGGTGAAGGAAGGTCTGCTGGCCATGGAATACGAACGCAAGTATTCCAAAAAGAAGATCCTGGAGATGTATTTCAACGAGGTCTTTTTCGGCAACGGGGCCTGGGGGATCGTCCAGGCGGCGCGCCTCTATTTTGACAAGAACCCCGAGGAGCTCAACGAGGCGGAATGCGCCCTTCTGGCCGGGGTGCCCAAGGCCCCGTCGCGCTATAACCCCCTGGGAGATCCCCGTAAGGTCCGCGAGCGGCGTAATCTGGTGTTGAAACGGATGGTGGACCTGAACCTGCTCGCGGCAGCCCGGGGGGAGAAACTCAAGGCCGAACCGGTGAGTGTCATCAAGCAGGGAGAGGCCCCTTACTACTTGGAGCACCTGCGCCAGAAGCTGCAGGAACGTTTCGGACCGGAGGTCATCGAGACCGGCGGTCTGGAGGTTACGGCGCCGCTGGATCTGGAGCTGCAGCGCCTGGCCGAAAGGGTGATCAGCCAGGGTGTGCCCCAGATCAATTCCGAACTGCAGGGAGCGTTGATCTGCCTCGATCCGGCTACCGGCCAGGTCCTGGCCGCCGTGGGCGGGGTGGATTTCAAGAAAAGCCCCTACAACCGGGCCTTTTACGCCAAGCGGCAGCCCGGGTCGGCCATCAAACCGTTGATCTATGCCGCCGCCCTGGATGCGGGTCAGCGGGCCAGCAGTCTGTGGGACGATACGCCCGTGTCCTACAGCAAAGGCAACGGGGAGCGCTGGACCCCCCTCAATTACGAGCGGAAACTCTACGGTACCATCACCTTGCGCAAAGCCCTGGCCCTGTCCAACAATATCATTACCGTGAAGCTCCTGGAAGCCGTCGGCGTGCCCTTCCTGGTGGATTATGCGGCCCGCTTGGGCTTGACCCTGCGCTCCCCCCATGATTTGTCGCTGGCCCTGGGTACCGAAGAGGTTTCCCTCAGCGAACTGGTCCAGGCCTATCTGCCCCTGGCCCACCAGGGTCAGTTTATGGAAGCCAGGACCATCCTGCGCATTTACGACCGCAACCGGCAGACCTGGCTGGAGGACCCGGCAACCTCCCAGCCGGCCATCCCGCCGGAAACGGCCTACATCGTGACCCAGATGCTGATGGACGTGCTGCGCTACGGGACAGGCAAGACCATTGCCGGTTTCAGCCAGGAGCGGCCGGCGGCGGGCAAGACCGGCACGACCGACGACTACCGGGACGCCTGGTTCATCGGCTATACGCCCCAGTTGATGGCCGGGGTCTGGGTGGGGTATGACAAACCACGGCCGGGAGGCAAAGGGTTTACCGGCGGGGCCATCTGCGCCCCGCTCTGGGCCCGGTTTATGGAAGGGGCCCTGAAGAACAAGCCGGTCATGGATTTTGCCCGGCCCGAGGGGGTGGTGACGGCCCTGATCGATCCCCAAAACGAGGCCTTGGCCCATGCCGATTGCCCGGTCAAACAGGAAGAGTTCTACCGCAGCGGCACGGAACCTTTGCAGGTTTGTACCCAGCATGGAGGGCGGCCGGTCGGACCCCCGGCTGCGGGAGGGATTTGGCCTTTTTGACCACAGACCCCTATGGACCAAGGCAGGACGAAGAAGGAAGAGGGAAAAAGAAGAGGGCTGATGGAAACAACTACGTTGAATCGTAACAGAAAAAAAGGGCAAGGTTTTTTGCTTCAGGCGTTGCGGACCAAGACGGACGAAGGCCAACCAGCGGGGTGCATGAGTAGTGCCTGGACGAAAGTGCCTTTGTTTTTGGCTGGCCGCTGGTCTCCGATCTCTGTACTCCATCCCCCGTCTTTTGCTTCCATCTTCCATCTTCACGCTTCTCTCTAACAAGGAGTAACCCATGCCGCACGACGTCATCGTCATCGGCGCCGGGTTGGGCGGCCTGACGGCCGCGGCCCGTCTGGTACGGGAAGGGGTGCGGGTTCTGGTACTCGACCGCAACACCCACCCGGCCGGGACGGCCTACACCTTCCAGCGCCGGGGTTTCCAGTTTCCCATGGGTCCCCTGGGCTTCAGTTCTCCGGGAATCCTCCGCCGTATGTGGCAGGCCCTGGGAGAAGAGCGGCTTCCGGAGTTGACGCGGGTCCACTACCGCCTGCGGGCCTTCGGGTTGGACCTGCCCCTTTCCGGATCCCCTTGGGAAACGGCGGGCGCGTTGATCCGCCGCTTCCCGGAGGAGGCGGGAGGGATCACCCGTTTCTGGGACGTGGTGAAAGATTTGAACGGTCTTTTCCAGGGGTCCTTGAATGACGAAACCAGGCGGACCCTGCTCCAGGCCGGCCAGGCCTCGGCCCGCGAATTCCTGGACCGGGAGATAGGGGACGACCGGGTGAAGCGTATCCTGGGCAGTCAGGGCACGGCCGAACCGTACGGCCCGCTGCTGTTGCTGGCGGCTCAGTGGCGACTGCTGCAGGACGAGGGCATCTGGTATCCGGCCGGGGGCCTGCGCCTGCTCGGGGACCGGTTGGGAAAATTCGTGACCTGTTCTCCGGAAAAGGGTGAGGTCCGCCTGGGGGCCGAGGCGGCCCGGATAATACTCCGTGACGGAAAGGTCGTCGGCGTGGCCCTGACCTCGGGGGAAGTCCTGGAGGCGCCGGTGGTGGTTTCCAATGCCGATTTCAAGAACACCTTTCTGCGCCTGCTGGAACGAGAGGTCCTGCCCGTCGGGCTGTATGAACAGGTGTCCCGGGCCGGGCAGACCGAATCCAACCTGCAAGTGGCCCTGGGATTGAAAAGGGACCGGGTGGATCTGGCGGCCTTCCAGCGGTCCGGCCGCCTCATCTTCCGACAGGGCCCGGAGCAGCCCCCGCCCCGCTGGGACCTGCCGCAAATCCGGGAGGAGGACCTGGCTGCCGGAGAGCTGGAGCTGTGTCTCTGGAGCCGGGACGATCCGGCCCTGGCCCCGGAGGGGCATGAAGTCCTGGTCATCCGCACGGCCGCCGATTACGCTCATTTTGCGCGGCTGCGCCCGGCCTGGAAAAAACGCAGTCCGCTCTATGGGGCCTACAAAAGACGGCTGGGCCAGGCCCTGATAGAAGCCGCGGAAAGGATTCTGCCCGGGTTGTCGCAGGCGGTCGAAGTGTTGGATGTGGCCACGCCCCTGACCTTTGAAGAACGGGGCGGACGCAGCCAGGGGTCCGTGGCCGGCTGGTCCTGGAATTTTGAAGATACCCGGGACTGGACCCCGCGGGAGCTGGTCCGCACGCCCATTACCGGATTGTTCATGGCGGGCTACCAGGCCTTTTCGGCCCTGTTTCTGGGAGGAGTACCCACGGCCCTGGAAAGCGGGGCCCGGGCGGCGGAGTATATCCTGCGGGGGGAGGGACCACTAGACGAAATGCTATTGCCGGGGTGGAAAGAGGAAGAAAAACAATAATTAATAACTAATTGTTAATTGATGATTAATTGGTTAATGGTTAATTGGGGTGCAACGATGAGGTCGTTGTTTTTCCATTAAAAATTAGGAATTAAGCATTGATTATTAATTATTGTCTTTGGTTTTCCTCGCTATCTTCTCCGGTATTCCCTTTGGAAACTCCCCGCCCAGCTTGGTCTCCCTTACATAGCGTTCTATCCCCTTGAAGATCCCTTCCACGATCTGGTCCTGGTAGTCCTCCTGGAGCAGTCGCTCCCGTTCCTGGGCGTTGCTGATGAAGGAGGCCTCCACCAGGATGGAGGGCATCTGGGCCCCGATGAGGACGTAGAAGGGGGCCTGTTTGACGCCCAGGTTTTTCACCGGGCCGAATTTGCCGTTCACGCATTCCACCAGGTGGTGCTGCACCTGGTGAGCCAGGCGGGAGGATTCGTCGATCTTGGTGTTCAGCATGAGGTCCTTGAGGATCTTTTGCAGGTCCCCGATCCGTTTGGTGGAGGTGGCGTTTTCCCGGGCCGCCACCCGGATGGATTCCTCATCGGTGGCCAGGTTTAGAAAATAGGTTTCAAAACCCTGGGCCAGTGGATTGGGGCTGGCGTTGACGTGTATGGAAACAAAAAGGTCGGCCTGCCTGGTGTTGGCAATGGCCGTGCGCTCTTCCAGGGGCAGGAAGCGGTCGCTATCCCGGGTCAGGATGGCCTGTACTTTCAGGTCCTGCTTCAGCCGTTGGGCCAATTTTTTGGCCAGCAGCAGGTTCAGGTCTTTTTCATGGACCGGGCCCTCCCCGCTGGCCCCCTTGTCTTTGCCGCCGTGGCCGGCGTCGATCACTATCCGCCTGACGCCCAGCCCGAGTTGCTGGGCCAACGACAATTTCAGGTCCTTGGCCGGCGCATCGGCGGCCGTCAAGCCGGCCTTATCGCCTCTCTCGCTTTTTCCTTTATCCTTACCGGTCACGTCGATGATGATCCGAAAGGGGTTTTCCAGGGAGAAGACCTTGTAGCCCTTGATGCTTTCGATGTCAAGCACGATGCGCACGGTGGACAGGTCGTACTGGCCGGCCCGGGCCGAACGCAGGAGTCCGTCCTGAATGGTTATAGGGTCTTTGGCCTCCCTTCCCAGACGGGCCGGGAAGAGGTCGAGGTAGAGCCGCTGGGGTTTCTCGATAGCCGGGTCTTTTTTTAGCAGCCTTTGGCGAAAGGATATCTTTTCGCCCACATCCACCACGATACGGGTGTAGTCCGGGGTCGTCCAATGCCGCATCCCGGTGACCTGGGGCAACAGGCCGGGCTCGCCGGCCGCCGGGGCCGGACCCTTGGGGTCCTGGGGGGGCGGAACGTCGTTGTTGGTCTCGGCCGGGGGCATCGGGCCGGCCGGTTCGGCCCGGCCCTCTTTGAGGGTTAGGGCCATGAGTTCTTCGGCTTTTTTCCGCATATCCCCCTGGGGGTAGCGGGCCAGCAGTTCCCGGGTCAATTCCCGGGCCCGCTCCGGGTTCTTGGTGTAGCGGTACTGGATCTCCGCCAGCTTGTACTGGGCGTCGTCCGCCAGGGGGCTTTGCGGGTAATGATTGATAAATCTGGTAAAATGATCCACGGCCTGGTCGAGATCACCGGCCGCCCCCGTCCATTGATACAGGTTCAAATAAATGCGGCCCACCATGAACATCGATTTTTCCCCGGTCGGCGTGTCGGGGTAGGACTTGTAGAGCTGTTTGAACTGTTCCATCAAGGGCTGCCAGCTTACCCGCTGGCGCCGCTGGGGGGATTTGTCCAGGGCCAGGAAGTTTTTTCGGGCCTCCAGATAGCGTTCTTCCGGGTCGTCTTCGGCCGCGGCCGGGGGAGGGACCGAAAGAATAAATCCGAGGAGGACCGCGGCCAGCAGCAAGGCCGTGGTCGCCAGGGGGATGGAGGCCCTAAGGGACCGGGAGGTCAGGGGCATGATAGACTTTCTTTTAGCTCCTTCAGCGTCAGCAAAGCCTGAAAGGGGGTCATATGCTCCAGGTCCAGGTTGCGAACCTTTTGCTCCAGCAGGCCTTCGGGCCGGGGAAAGATCTCCATCTGGACCGGGATATTTTCCGTGATCCCCTGGGTGGAGCGGGCCAGGGCCGGAATGCCCCAGGGGTCCAGTTCCCCTTGTTCCAGGTTCTCCAATACCTCGCGGGCCCGGGCGATGACGGCTTCCGGGATGCCGGCCAGACGGGCCACCTGGATCCCGTAGCTCCGGCTCGTGCCCCCTTCCTGAAGTTTGCGCAGGAAGAGGATCCGGTTGTTGAACTCTTTTACGGCCACATGGACATTTTTAACTTTTTTTTTGGTCTGCGTCAAGTCCGTCAATTCATGGTAGTGGGTGGCGAAAAGGGTCTTGACCCCTTGGCCCCGCAGGTCGTGGAGGTATTCGGCTACGGCCCAGGCGATGCTCAGGCCGTCGTAGGTGCTGGTCCCCCGGCCGATTTCGTCGAGCAGGACCAGGCTGCGCTCCGTGGCCTGGTGTAGGATGCGGGCCGTTTCCTGCATTTCCACCATGAAGGTGCTCTGGCCCTGGGACAGGTCGTCGGAGGCCCCCACCCGGGTGAAGATCTGATCCACCAGGCCGATTTCCGCCGTCTCGGCCGGCACCAGGGACCCCATCTGGGCCATGAGGACGATGAGGGCCGTCTGGCGCAGGATGGTGGATTTTCCGGCCATATTGGGGCCGGTGATGATGATCATCTGCCGTTCCTCGTTGTCCAGGGCCAGGGAGTTGGGCACAAAGCGCTGGGCCGGGAGATTCTTTTCGATAACCGGGTGGCGCCCTTCCCGAATGACGAGGGCTTCCCCGTCCCGGATGAGGGGTTTGCAGTAATGGTTTTCCTGGGCCACCTGAGCCAGGGAGGCCAGCACGTCCAAATCGGAGACCCGCTCGGCCGCCTCCTGGAGGCGTTGGTTTTCCCGGGCCACTCGGTGCCGCAGTTCCTGAAAAATCTGCACCTCCAGAGCCCACCGCTTCTCTTCGGCCTCCAGGACCTGGGTCTCATACTCCTGGAGTTCCGGCGTGAGAAAACGCTCCCCGTTGGCCAGGGTCTGGCGGCGCTGAAAATCATCGGGCACCAGATGCAGGTTGGCCCTGGACACTTCGATATACTAGCCGAAAACTCGGTTATATCCGACCTTGAGGGAGGAGATGCCGGTCCGTTTCCGTTCCCGGGCCTCCAGGGCGGCGATCCATTCTTTGCCTTCCCGGCTGACCTGCAGGTACTGGTCCAGGGTGGGCTGAAAGCCCCGGCGGATTAGGCGGGCCTCCTTGTCCCGCAGGTTGGGGGAGGGCTCATCGAGCAGGGCCCGGTCGATGATTTCGGCCACATCCTCCAGTGGGTCCAACCGCTCGCCAACCTCCTGCAGTCCCGGAAAGCGGCTTTGCCGCAGGGCTTCCTGCAGGGCGGGCAGGGGACGCAGGGAATTTTTCAGGGCCACCAGGTCCCGGGGGCTGGCCTGGTTCAGGCAGGTTTTGGCCGTCAGGCGTTCCATATCATACACGGGTTCCAGCAGGTCCCGCAGCCGCCGCCTCAGGGCCGGGTCTTCCTGCAGGGCCTCCACCCGGTCCAGACGTTCCTGAATCCGGTTTATATCCAGCAGCGGGTAGGTCAGCCATTGACGAAGCTTGCGGCCTCCCATGGCCGTGAGGGTCCGGTCCAGGACCGAAAGGAGGGAGCCCTGCCGGGTGCCCCGATAGAGCGTGCGGGTCAATTCGAGATGCCTCTGCGCGGCTTCGCTGAGGACCATGGTTTCGGCCAGGTTGTACACGACCGGGGGTTTCAGGTGGGGCAATTCGCCTTGCTGGGTTTCCTTCAGGTAGGCCAGCAGGGCCCCGGCGGCCCGCACCCCTTCCGGCTTTTCCGCCAGCCCGAAGCCGGCCAGGGAATGGACCTGCAGGTGTTCCTGCAGCAGGGTTGCGGCCCGCTGGAAATCGAAGAGGCTGTCCGCCCCGTACGTGCGAAAATAAGCCTCCAGGGGCCGGTTCCATCCCGGATCGGGGGCCTCCTTCCAGGACCGGGGCAGGAGGACCTCCGAGGGTTGGACCCGGCCGACCTCTTCCCAGGCCTTTTCCGGTGTCGTCACCTCGGTGACCCGGAATTCGCCGGTGGACAGGTCGGCCGCGGCCAGCCCGATCCGCCCCCCCCGGGCCGCCAGGGCCAGGAGATAGCGGTTGCCCGGCTCCCCGCCCTCCTCCAGGTAGGACCCCGGTGTGATCAGGCGGGTCACTTCCCGCCGGACGATACCCTGGGCCTGGGCGGGGTCTTCCACCTGCTCGCAGAGGGCCACTTTGTAGCCCCGTTCGATCAGGCGAGCGATATAGCCCGGGGCGGCCTGGACCGGGATGCCGCACATGGGGACCGGATCGGCGGCCCCCTTGTTGCGGGAGGTGAGGGTTATTTCCAGGACCCGTGAAGCCGTCAGGGCGTCTTCGAAAAACATCTCGAAAAAATCGCCCAGGTGATAAAAAAGGATATAGTCCTGGTGGCGTTCTTTGATTTCCAGGTACTGCTCCAGCATGGGGGTGAGTTTAGGAGGCATGGGGAGATCATGAATTAAAAATTAACGATTAACAATTGATAATTGACCACTAATGGGAGACACGAATGTAGGTAGGCCTGTAATTGCTGCCGTCCGACGACCGATCAGACCCCCCGGGTATCACTCGGCGGAGTGGCGGTAGCTGCCGGCGGCCGCCGGGTCTGCTGATCCGTCTTGCCCCGCTCTTGCCACTGCTTTTCCAAATCCTTTTTCTGCTGCCGGCAGTCACGCAGTTCCCTTTTTAGACGCTGTTTGGGCAGCGCGCCCAGCAGCAGGGCCAGAAAGAACCCCATGAAAAAAAGGATCAGGGCCAGGATGTATAAGGGCAGGGGGACCGTTTCCAGGTTGGCCAGGGCCAGGTTCAGATGCAGGGAATGGGGGGCGGTCAGGGTGGTATAATTCTGCACGATAAAAATAAGGAAGAGTATAAAAAGCAGGGCGTAGAGAACGAACTTCAGGCTGGCCATCTTAACCTTGGTCTTCTCGTACCTCTTGAAAATAACCGCTCAGGCGTTCAAAGGTCTGGTCCAGGTGCTCGGGTATGACCCGCAGGTCGCCCACCACGGCCATGAAATTGGTATCGCCGTTCCAGCGGGGGACGATATGAAAGTGCAGGTGGTCGGCGATCCCGGCCCCGGCCACCCGGCCCAGGTTCAAGCCCACGTTGAAACCTTCCGGGTTGAACACCTGCTTCAGGATGGCCACCGCCTGGCGGACCATGCCCAGCAGATTGGCCATTTCCCGGCTGGAAAGCGTATCCAAACTGGGAATGTGCCTGACCGGGGCTACCAGCAGGTGCCCGTTGTTGTAAGGGTACTTGTTCATCAGCACCAGGGTGCTTGCCCCCCAGTGGAGAATAAGCCGTTCCTTGAGGTTGTCTTTCCCGGGGGGGCAGAAGATGCAGCCCGGTTCCTTGTCGTTGTTCAAGATGTATTCCATCCGCCAGGGGGCCCACAAAACTTTCACACCGCTCCTCCTATATTAAACTAAAGCCACTGGGGTTTTTTCTCAGCGGTCATTTTCCAACCAGAAAAATTTCAAATTTTTTTGGTTAGTTCGATAATTTCACCTCGCAGGTCCTGCCCCAGGTGCAGCAGCCCCACCGAGGGTTTTCCCCGGGACCCGGATACGGAACCGGGATTAAAGAAAAATAGGCCGTCGCTCCAATGGCTGGCCGGAAGGTGGGAATGACCGTAAATAAGGATGTCGATCCCGGAAAATTCCCGTCGCAGCCGCTCTTCCAGGCCCGGCGGCGATCCCCAGCCGTGCATCACCCCGATCTTGAAAGGACCCAGCGTAATGATCTTTTTCTCCGGCAATTCCTTCCGCAGGGCCCATTCATCCATGTTGCCCTGCACGGCTTCGATGGGCCGCTGCTGCAGAAAACGATAGACCGGCAGGCTGACCATGTCCCCGGCGTGGACCAACAGGTCGCAGTCGGCGAAGAGGTCATCCAGAAGGCCCTCCAGAACCGGAGAGACCCGGGTCAGGTGGGTGTCGGACAGAACGCCGATCTTCATGGCCGATTGCTGGGGGTCATATTGTTAGCTCAAAGGGGAAACCTGCCGTCCGGGTAAAGAATCTAATAAAAAGTGGGATTTTGTCAAGTTAAACTTGGGCCGGGCCAGGGCAGTCCATAGGGCCTATAGGTCGAATAGGACCTATGGACTGCCTTAAACTACCCAAAAATCCAGCGCACCAGCCAGACGGACAGGAGTATTCCGGTCAGGTCGGCCACGAGGCCGGCGGGGAAGGCTTGGCGGGTCCGGGCAATGCCGACCGAGCCGAAGTAGAGGGCCAGGACATAAAAGGTCGTCTCCCCGCTGCCCATCATGACGGAAACCATGCGCCCGATCAGGGAGTCCGGGCCATAGACCTTGATGGTTTCGGCCATGATCCCCAGGGCCCCGCTGCCGGAAAGGGGCCGCATGAAGGCCATGGGCAGCGTCTCGGAGGGCAGACCGATCCAGCCCGTAACCGGGGCCAGCAGTCCGGTCAGGAAGTCCATGGCCCCGCCGGCCCGGAAGATCCCGATGGCTACCAACATGGCCACCAGATAGGGGATGATG
>JALOOY010000172.1 GCA_025454185.1 Thermodesulfobacteriota bacterium | reverse complement strand
AAGCTTCTAACGAAAATGAATAGGGATTTCTTATGCCCCGCCAAGCCCGTTTAGATGTCCCCGGAACCCTGCACCATATCATGGTCCGGGGGATTGAAAAGCAGAACATTTTCGAGGATGAGGAAGATCGGCGGATCTTCGTCGAAAAGCTGCAGTCTCTGGTTCTGGATACCGGCACCCGCATCCTGGCCTGGGCCTTGATGAAAAACCACGTCCACCTCCTGCTGATCAGCGGACCGGCCGGCTTGCCGACCTTCATGCGCCGGTTATTGACCGGGTATGCCATCGGCTTCAATCGCCGGCACCAACGGTTCGGGCACCTCTTTCAGAACCGCTACAAATCGATCCTCTGCGAAATGGATTCTTATCTGCTGGAGCTGGTCCGTTACATCCATCTCAACCCGCTACGGGCCAAGGCAGTCATCGGCCTGGAGGAACTGGAGAAGTACCCCTGGTGCGGCCACGGTGTCCTGACCGGCCGGCAAAAGAACGACTGGCAGGACAGGGATTTCGTGCTGAGCTTTTTTGGGTTCAAGGCGAAGGCGGCCCTCCGGGCCTACCGGGAGTTCGTGTCGGCCGGGAAAGACCTGGGCCCCCGCCCGGAACTGGTGGGCGGCGGGTTGGTCCGGAGCCTGGGTGGCTGGTCGCAGGTGTTATCCCTCCGGCAGCGGGGTGAACCGGAGTCCTATGACGAGCGGATCCTGGGCTCCGGGGATTTCATCCAAGCGGTTCTGGAGGAAGCGGACCGGAAGCTGGCCCGGCAGGTCCGCGCCCGGAAGAAAGCGGGCTCCCTGGCCCGCATCATCAAAGAACGCTGCCGGGAAGCCGGGGTCAACGAGCGGGAGCTGCGCTCCGGCAGCCGCCGCCGGGCCGTTTCGGAACTTCGGAAAAAGCTCTGTGTCTATTTATACCGGGAACTGGGGATACCTTTGGCCGAGATCGCCCGCCAGGTAGGAGTCGGCACCACCGGGGTGGCCATGGCGGTTAAAGAATTGGATGCCAAAATAAAATTGAATTAAGTGAACAACGTCCCTTTGATCACAATTTACTAAAAAATATCGCTATGGCAAGGGGGTAGGTCGGCACTACAAGCCAAATTTAGATTCCGACCACGTAATATCAGGCAGTTAGATCAACAGGAGTGCCCATTTTTTCAAAAATGGCCGCTGAATCGCGAAGGTTAGGTTAACCACAGAAATGACGAGAAAGAAAAGAAGTTTTCTTTTTGGAGTTCGAAAGGAATCTCGGAGCTACGGTATGGTAAAAATAGGGATCTGGACGAAATTGGCGGCCCTCCTGCTTGGGTTGGCCTTGAACGGGAACACCTTGGCCAGTGAAGCCGGACAGGGGCCGGGGGCCGGGGATCAAGTGGCGCGCAGCCGGACCCGGGTCCAGGGCTTCCAGAGCCCGGAACTCGATTTCCAGCTTTTGCGGCAGTTGGGCTCCGTGGCCTTCGGCGGGGCTTCCGTTGGGGAATCCCTGGACGCGGCCTCCCGCATCGGGGAGAACGACCCGGATTCCTGGGTGGCGGTCTTTGCCGACCTGGGGCGACGGCAGGAGGCCGACGGCGCGGCCCGGGCCGCCCGGGGCCACAAGGTCAGCGCCCGTGACCAGCTCTGGAAAGCCGCCAACTCCTACCGGGCCGCCGAATACTTCGCCGATTTCAAGGATCCCCGGCACCAGGCCCTGGGGCTGAAGAGCCGGGAGGCCTTTGTCAAGGCCCTGAGTTTTACCGACTACCGTTTCGAAGTCCTGGAAATCCCTTTTGAGGGCCAGAAACTTCCCGCCTATTTCATCTCCCCCCACCGGGACGGCAAAAAGCACAAGACCATCATGGTCATGAGCGGTTATGACGGGACTTTGGAGGAAATATTCCTGGCGCCCGGCCGCTGCGCGCTGGAACGGGGCTACAACCTGTTCCTGTTCGCGGGCCCCGGCCAGATGGACACCTTACGCTTTCACCCCCGTTCCGTCTTTCGTCCCGATTTTGAAAAACCGATCAGCGCCGCCCTGGACCACCTGCTGGCCCGCCCGGACGTGGACGCCCGTCGGGTGGCCTTGAACGGCATCAGCTTCGGCGGATACTTCGCCGTCCGGGCCGCGGTCTTCGATACCCGCATACAGGCCTTGATCGCCAACTCCCCCATCGTGGACTGGCATCGTTACCTGACGGGATTCATCGGCTTCGACCCGGCGCAAATGCCGAATGAAAATGACTTTACCCCCGAAACCATCGCCCAGGTGCCGGATCGGTTCATGAACCCCGTCACCAAACGGATGAGCGTCATGATGATGGCCCGTTACGGCCGGCCTTCCTTCATAGCAACCTATCAGGCGGTGCGAAATTACACCGTCAGGGAAGCCGACCTGAAAAACATCCGCTGCCCGGTCCTGGCCCTGGTCGGTGCCGGGGAAGGAGCCGAGCCCCGCCGGCAGCTCGAGCGGTTCGCCAACAGCGTGTCCGGGCCTGTCACCCGCTATGTCTTCACCACGGCGGAAGGCGCGGACGGTCACTGCCAGGTGGGCAATCCCACCCTGTCCTGCGCCGTGATGTTCGACTGGCTCGACGAGATTTTCCAATAAAAATTCCGCGTGGCCCCCTCTATGGTAAGGCGGGCCGTACCGGCATCTTTTGTCCCCACCCGGCCGGTTCTGGGACAGCGCATCACCACCCGTACCCTGGGTGGCATGGCTCTGATCCTGATAGGCGTCTTCGGTGTTTTTCGGAAACGTTTCGGCCCCGGCCGCCGCGCTCCATAGGGGATTTGGAGTTCAAACGGGTTTCCGGCAGACGATTTGGGCCACGGCCCGGAGGGGCTCTTCTAACAGACCCTCGAAAGAATGGAGTAACTGCCAGTCCTTAAACCAGTCCGCCAGTTCGCCGGGCTGCAGCAGGAAATCGGGATTGCGGGGACGGCCGTAGCGGGTCTGCCGGCTGGTGAAGGTTTCGTAGATCAGGAAGCCCCCTTGGCGGATCCCTTTTCTGATGCAGGGTACCAGGGGCCGATGGAGGTAGCGGAAGACCAGGATAGCCCGGTAGCCTTCCACTTCCAGCGGGTTGCCGCCGGTTTCCAGGTCGACTTCCAGGAAAGTCACCGGCAGGCCCTTTCCGGCCGCAGCCTTTCGGGCCCGATCCAAGGCCTCCCCCGACCGATCGGCAAGGATAACCGGCACCCCCAGTCCGGCAAGGTATAGCCCATTGTGTCCGTCGCCGCAGGCCAGGTCCAGCACCGGGCCTTGAAGACCCTCGGCCAGCAGCAACGGTGCGAAGGTTACCAACAAGGGATCGGGGATCGAGGCCGCCCAGGGAGAGGAGGTGGTCATGCCTGGTTCTCCCAGAGGGCCTCGCGCAGACCGGAAGAGCGCCGGATGCGGCGGGCCACGGCCGACCGGAACACTTCTTCCCGGCCCCAGATCTCGACCCGTTCGCGGGCCCGGGTAATGGCCGTATAAATCAGCTCCCGGGTCAGGATGGGGTTATCCCGATCCGGCAGGATCAACAGTACCCGATCGAATTCCGACCCCTGGCTCTTGTGCACGGTCAGGGCATAGACCGTCTCGTGAGCGGGAAGGCGCCGAGGCCGGAATTTCCGCCACGGCCCCTTTTCTCCGGGAAACCAGGCCCGAAGTTCCTGATCGGCCCCCGGGTCCGGGAGGATGACCCCCACGTCCCCGTTGAAAAGCCGCAGCGTATAGTCGTTCTGGGTGATCAGGATCGGCTGGCCACGATACCAGCGCCCCTGCGGGTGGATCAGCCCTTCTCGCTGCAGTTGCTGCTCCACCAGGTAGTTCAGTCCCCGGACCCCGTACGGTCCTTCCCGCAGGGCGCAAAGGATCCGGAAGGCGTTGAGCCGCTCGAATACCGCTTCCGGGTCGCTTTGTTGCAAGTACGGTGCAAAACCTTCCCGGACCGCTTTTCGCAGGTCCCGGGAAAGTCTTTCCGGCGACGGCAAATCCCGCCAACCGATGTCCCCCCCCTCGGTATTTTCACGGATCCGGGCCAGGGCCTGGTCCGACTCTCCGGCGTTGATCTGGCGGCTGACCGCTCCGATCCCGCTGTCGGCGCCGAAACGGTAATTTCGTTGCAAGGGAACGATGTCATCCCGCAGCCCTCGCCCTGACGCTTCTTCCACCGGCCAGATCGTCTGCTCTTCCAGGACATCCCGGAGCACCTGGACCAATGCCGGGCTGAAACCGTGCGCCCGGCCCGTATCACAGATATCGCCCAGTACGGCCCCGGCCTCCACCGAGGCCAATTGATCCTGATCGCCCAGCAGGATTAATCGTGCGCCTGCGGGCAGGGCCATCATCAGACGGGCCAGCAGGGCCAGATCCACCATGGAGGCTTCGTCAACGAGTACTACGTCCGCCGCCAGGGGATGGTGGGGCCCGTGACGAAAGCCGCCCCCTTCGGGTAAAACACCCAGCAGACGATGCAGTGTGCTGGCTTCGACGGGAAAACGCTCCTTGAGGGCCTCCCCGACCGGCAGGTCCTTTTTTGCCCGGGCCAACGACTCCTGCAGTCTTGCCGCTGCCTTGCCCGTGGGAGCCGCCAGGGAGATCCGCAGGTCCGCATCGTAATTCAGCTCCAGGAGCAGGGCCAGGATTTTGGCTACCGTAGTCGTCTTGCCGGTCCCGGGCCCCCCGGTAATAATGCCAAAAGGCCTCAAGGCCCCTACCAGGGCAGCGGCTTTCTGCCAGTCCGGCCCGGCCTCTCCCGTCGGCGGGAACAACCGGTTCAGTTTTTCCCTCATTTCGACCGGGTCGAAGGACCCGATCTCGCCGGAGTCCCTGGCCTGAATAAAGGCGATCACCTCCTGCTCATACTGCCAGTAACGGTACAGATATAGCCGCCGGCCGCTCAATACCAGCGGACAATATTCCCCGGGTCGCCCCACCACCGGCGTCTGCTGCAGCAGATCGATCCATTGGTCGAGGGGGGGGAATTCCTTCCTGTCCGTTATTCCGGGCGGAAGCATTCGTCCATCCAGCCATTCCAGGTCCAGACAGACATGGCCCTGGCCCCGGGCCCAACTGGTCAAAGCGTAGGCCAGCGACAAATCCAGGTTTTCCATCCCGGAAAGCCGATTCAGAAAGCGGGCGAAGTGCACGTCCAAGTCTGAGAGGAAGCCCCGATCCCGGAGGTCATCGAGCAGGTCCAAGGTCGAAAAATCCTTTCTACTAAACAGC
>JALOOY010000568.1 GCA_025454185.1 Thermodesulfobacteriota bacterium | reverse complement strand
CCTGGGTGGTTACTTGATCGTTTTCCCCAAAGTGGTACTCCCTGGGCTGATACTCCACGGCGCCGGTGGCCACGATGGCCACCCCGTGCTTGATCTTCCGCTCGTACATGCCCGGGCCGACCAGCACCTCGGTGTTGAAATTGCCTTTAAATCCGGTGAAGCCCACGATCAGGGAGCGGTTCAGGACCTGGATCAGGGGGTGAGAGGTCACCCGTTGGATCAGATCCTGCAGGTAGGCCTGCACATCGTCCCCCTCGATGGTGAAGGTCAGGCGGTTGGCCATGCCCCCCAACCGTTCCTCTTTTTCGATAAGGACCACCTCATAACCCTGATCGGCCAGCCCGAGGGCCGCGTTCATCCCGGCCACCCCGCCGCCGATCACCAGGGCCCGCTGGTTGACCGAGATGACCTTCTCCCCCAAGGGCTGGAGCGTTCCGGCCCGCTGGACGGCCATGCGGATCAGGTGGCGGGCCTTGGCCGTAGCCTGCCCGGGGTCGCTCGAATGGACCCAGGAATCCTGGTTACGGATGTTGGCCATCTCCAGGAGGTATTTGTTGAGTCCGCTGGCCTGGAGGGTATCCATGAAGATGCCTTCGTGGGTCTTGGGAGTGCAGGCCGCCACCACCACCCGGTTGAGCCGGTGTTCCCGGATAACCTCCTTCATCCGCACCAGGGAGTCCTGGCTGCAGGAAAAGAGGTTCTGACCGGCATACACCACATGAGGCAGGCCGCGGGCGAATTCCTCGGCCGCGGGAACATCCACTACCCCGGCGATGTTGATCCCGCAGTTGCAGACGAAGACGCCGATCCGCGGTTCCTGGGTGCTGACATCGATCTCGTCGGGCAGGTTCACCCGCCGAGTCCGGGTGTGGCGGGCGGCGGCCAGCCGGCCGCCGGCCAGGCAGGCCGCGGCGCTGGCCTCGATGACCGAACTGGGGATGTCCTTCGGTCCCTGGGCGACCCCGCAGGCGTAGACCCCCGGGCGGGAAGTTTCCAGGGGGGTGAAGGTCGGTTTCAAGACAAAGCCGTAGCCGTCCAGAGCGATTTCGAGGCGCTCGGCCAGTTCCCGAGACGACGGCGGCACCTGGAGCCCCACGGAAAGGACGACCATGTCGAATACTTCCTCGTGGAGCCGGCCGTATTCATCGGCGTAGCGGACCCGCAGGTTGCGCTCCTCATTGACCTCGTCGAAGGAGTGGATGCGGGCCTTCACGAAGCGCACCCCGGACTGGTCCCGGGCCCGCAGGTAATACTTTTCGTAGTGTGCTCCTTGGCCATCATGGCATCCTTGATGGCGTACATGCAGCAGACCGAGGAGCAGTAGCCGTTGCCGCACTGGTTGGTGTCCCGGGAGCCGATGCACTGGAACCAGGCAATCCTCTTGGGTTCTGTATGGTCGAAAGGCCGGATCAGGTGGCCCATGGTCGGGCCCGAGGCGCTCAGGATCCGTTCGAACTCCAGGCTGGTCATGACATTGGGGTTGCTGCCGTATTGAAAGATTTCGCCCAGCCGCGGGGAGTCGTAGGGCCGGCTACCCGTGGACAGTATGACGGTACCGACCTCGATTTCCCGGTCCGCCACCCGCTGGTCATGATCTACGGCGCCGGCCAGACAGGCCTGGACGCATTGATAACACTCGGAACAGATCCCGCAGGCCAGGCAGCGCTCAGCTTCCCGGCGGGACTGATCCTCCCCGTAGCCCAACTGCACTTCATTGAAATTCGTGACCCTTCCGTCGGCCGGGGCGTGGTCCATGGCCGTCCGGGCCACCCGGGTCCGTCCGGCCAGGGGCACGTCCGTCACCCCTTCCCAGCGGACGGGCCGCCCCTGCTGCAGGTCCTGCCCCTGCAGGAACCGGTCGATGGACAGGGCCGCTTCCTTCCCGGCCCCGATGGCTTCGACCACAGTCTTTGGGCCGGTGACGGCGTCCCCGCCGGCAAAGATGTCCGGGTCACCGGACTGCAGGGTCACCGGGTCCACCTTCAGCGTGCCCCAGTCGCTGAGGGTGCAGGCGCACTCCTCGGTAAGGCAGGCCCAATCGGACTCCTGGCCGATGGCCGGAATGACGGCGTCCACCTCCAGGATGAATTCGCTGCCCGGGATGGGTTCCGGCCGGCGGCGGCCGCTGCGGTCCGGCTCTCCGAGGCGCATGCGGATGCACTCCAGGGCCTTGACCCGGCCGCCCTCGGCAATGACCCGCACCGGATTGGTGAGGGTCATGATCTCGATCCCCTCGGCCCGGCATTCCTCGATCTCCTCCATGTTGGCCGGCATCTCCTCCAGGCTGCGGCGGTAGACGATGAAGGGCCGGGCGCTGCCGGTGCGCAGGGCCGTGCGGACCGCGTCCATGGCCACGTTCCCGCCGCCGATGACGGCCACCCGGTCGCCGAGGTTGACCCGGTTGCCGAGGTTTACCTCCCGCAGGAAGTCGAGACCGGGGTGAACCCCCTTCAGGTCTTCGCCCTCGATCCCGAGGGCCTTGCACAACTGGGAGCCGATCCCCAGAAAGAAGGCCTGGTAGCCCTGGCGGCGCAGGTCCCCGATGGTGAAGTCCCGGCCGATCTCCACGCCGGTCTTGAAGGCCACACCCAGGGCGCGGATGGTTTCGATTTCCGTCTCGATGACGGACCGGGGCAGCCGGTAGGCCGGAATCCCCACGGTGAGCATGCCCCCCAGCACGGGCAGCTTTTCGAAGACCGTGACCGCGTAC
>JALOOY010000171.1 GCA_025454185.1 Thermodesulfobacteriota bacterium | reverse complement strand
GGTCGTCCATGGACGGCGGGCTGGGTGTCAACAACTGGGTCGAGGTGCTCTTGGCCGATAACGAGGCCTTGTGGGTTTCAGGACCTGGCCAGTTCGGCTCGCTGGAAGCCTTAGGATTGGCCAAATTGACCGGTTCGACCTGGAGCGGGGAAGGCAGCCCGGCGGCTGCCTATATCCGCGCCCTGGTGAAATCGAGTTCGACGGAGTTGATTGCCGGCGGGGCCTTCACGAATATCGGCGGAGCCTCAGCCCTTAACCTGGCCCGCTGGAATGGTGCGGCCTGGGTAGCGCTCGCCGGCGGGACCAACGGGTATGTCAACGCCCTGGACTGGAAAGACGGGAAGCTCTATGTGGGAGGAGAATTTGCCAATGTAGGCGGGGGCAACCCGGCCAATTACATAGCCATGTATGACGGAACCTGGCACACTTTGGGGGACGGCTTTGATGGGCCGGTCCGTGCTTTGGCGTTGGCTTCCAACGGAGATTTGTACGCCGCCGGCGAGTTCAGCTACGCCGGCAACCTGTACGTCAACCATATCGCCCGCTGGGACGGCAGCCAGTGGCACGCCCTGGGCGGAGGGCTGAGTGGCAGCAAGTACGTCCTGGCCCTGACCTTCGACGGCGACGGCCGCCTCTACGCCGGGGGCTACTTTGGTTCTACCGGAGGGAAGCAGGTCAACGGCGTGGCCATGTGGAACGGGCTGGAGTGGTCCGGGCTGGGGGGCGGCATGGATGATGGGGTCGGCGCCTTAGCCGTGGATGCCGACGGCTACCTCTACGCCGGCGGCGATTTTAAAAATGCCGGGACAGTCCCGGCCGACCACATCGCCAGATGGGACGGCTTTGCCTGGTCGGCCCTGGGCAGCGGCACGGATAACAATGTTTTTGCCCTGGCTCCGGTGGGGAACCGGCTCATGGTCGGCGGCGTTTTCAAGAAAGCCGGAGGGATTCCTTCCAGCTATCTCGGCGCCTATACCTTCCCGCCGCCCGCCGCGGCGCCGCCCCCCACCCTCACCAACCTTGCCCCTGCCGGCAAACCGGCCGGCGGCGCCGGCTTCTGGCTGACGGTCGATGGGGCAGACTTTTCCTCCCGTTCGGTGGTCCGCTGGAACGGGAACCCGTTGACGACCACGTACGTGAGCGGCAACCAATTACGGGCCTTCGTCCCGGCGGATAAGATCGTTACCCCTGACCTCATTACGATTTTGGTTTCAACCCCGGCCCCGACCGGCGGCGGGGCGTCCGTCACGAAGACCTTCGAGGTCCTGGAAAGTTATCGGATCTTTTTACCGGCCGTCATACGCTGAGGAAGTTCGGAAGGAGGAGACATCCTGCAATCATCCTCAGGGCAATGAGGTTTTTTCAAGGTTAAGCCAATTCTCTTATTATATGCCTGGCCAAATCTTCGTCTAATTCAACATGCCTCGGGATAGGTTGCTTTTTGCCGGTTTTGGGATTTTTATATAGGTCATGACGGTTACCATGCCTCACGAGCAGGCAGCCAACAGAAGTGATTCGTTTAATCAGTTCCTTTCTTTTCATACGTTCAGAGCAAGCTCTCTGATTTTGTGGTCTTCGGGAACATCTTCCATAGCCATAAGCAGGTAAGCATCTTTTATGTTTTCTTCGAGTTCTTCAAGGGTTTCCCCTTGGGTCATAACCTCAGGATGCTCAAGAAGCTTCCCTACCCAGAATTTTTCGCCCTTCCAGTAGATCATTTTCAATTTGGTTTCCATTCAACGCCCTCCTTCTTGCAGGCCTGTTAGGACATAATACCATACCGAAAAAAAAATAAGAAATTCTGCCAATAATCTCTCAGGTCTGGTCGAGCACGGTTCGTTTCATGGCCACCACGTATTCGGGCCGCCGTTCGTCCCGCCAGCGGGGATAACCGCCCTGCCAGACATAGAAGATCAACTCCTGGAAGTTTGCTTCATCGAAACAATAATCCCCGATGCTGATTATCCTTTTTTCTTCCTCAAACCGGATTGGAATGTTTACGGCCTGACCGTATTTAGCCACAACCTGTTCCACGACCGCTCGGGTCCGAAAACCCTCCGGGTTTTGCTTGAAACCTTCCGGTTCCTCGGGAAAAGGATAGAGACGGTAGACCTCCCCGATGAACCCCCGGTAGTCGAACCCGTGGATCGCGCCCATCAGATTGCCAATTCCTTCCTCCGGCAATGAATACCCTCCGAGAAACCCTTCCGATTTCCCGGCGCGGCCCCCAGCGACCCATTCCACGAGGAAACGGCAGAAGTCGGAAGCGAAAAAAAAATAGCGGTTCAATAAGAGGAGGTCGGTTTCGATGTTGAAAAAACCGAAGGCGATCTCTCCATGACTGAGGCTGTGGAAGGCGAGGGGCATTACGGTTGACAATTATCCATTGACAGTTGATTATTGACTATTGGTTTCAGTTGCCCCATCGCTCTGGCGTCCTGAACCTTACCAACCAGGAGAGTCATTCTGCCCTATCCCGTACCAGGCCGGCAGGCGAGGCGCCTGCCCTACACATTAGGCGTTGGACTTGGAATTTCCACCTGTTGGCGTGCCCGTTCGAAGACCCGGTAAAACATCTCGCGGGTGAGCTTTCCGGTGAAGGTATTCTGCTGGCTGGGGTGATAGGAGGCAACGATCGCCCGGCCGTCCGGCAGGGGGTGAACCTGTCCGTGGCCGAACTTCCACGCCGGCAGCGCCAAGCCCCGGGCTTTCAAATTCTTCAGGAGCTGCTGAAAGGCCACCTGCCCCAGCGGAATGAACACGCGGACCTTTTCGAGCAATTCCAATTCCTTTTGAAAATAGGACCGGCAGGCCTCCATTTCTGCGGGCAGCGGTTTGTTCTGCGGCGGGGCGCAGCGCAGGGTGGCGGTTATGTAACAGCCCTGCAAGCACAGTCCGTCATCGGCCCTCTCCGAATTCGGCCGGTCGGCGAACCCGAAGCGATACAGGGCCTCGAACAGCCAGTCGCCGCTTCGGTCTCCGGTGAACATGCGCCCGGTCCGGTTGCCTCCCTGAGCCGCCGGGGCCAGACCGACAATCAATACCCGGGCCAGCGGATCTCCGAAACTCGGCAGCGGCTTCGACCAGTAGGATTGGCCCTGAAAACGGCGCGGGACCTTTTGGGCCAACGTCCGGCGGTATTCGACCAGCCGCGGGCAGCGGCGGCAGGCGATGACTTCCTGCTGCAGTTCTCCCAAATCATGGGCATGGTTCGTCATGTTTTTGTTTTCATTAAGAATTAACAATTAAGAATTGATTATTGATTATTAGAACCTCCCCAAGGCTTTAGGCCTCCCGGGCCTATTTCTTCGGTTTGATATACCCCCATTCCACCAGCCGCCGGTAGGCGTATTTGGCCTCGTCGCCGTCGCTTACCTGCTGCAGATAGCGGTTGTACTCCTGGGCCGCTTCGCGGTTCTGCTTCATCCCCTCTTTCGCGTAGCCTTTTAAGAATATGGTTTTGGGGTTGCCGGGCAGCAGTCGTTCGTAGGCCGCGAATTCCTCGTAGGCCTGCCCGAAATCCTTGCGCTTGGCCTGATTCAATCCGGACAGGTAGCGGGCCTGGGCTTCGCCGGGGTAGACCTGTTTGGCCCGGTTTAAATACGGCTGGGCCTGGTCATACTTGTCCTGCACGATGAGACACTTGGAGAGAAGCACCAGACCCGTATAATCGTTGGGCGCTTCCTTCAGGGCCTCGTTCAGCAAAGTTTCGGCCTCACCGTATTTCTTTTGTCCCAGGGCCTTTTCGGCGTCCTGCATCTTCTGTATGGGCCCCTTGATTTTTCGCAGACTGGCCGTCTGGTCCAGGTAGCGCTCCCGGTGTGTGGGCAGTTTTTGGTCCCCCGCATACTTGCTTTTTTCCAGGTCCGCCAGAAGCTGGTACCGTTCTTCGCTCATGGGGTGGGTAGCAAACATCAGTTCGATGGCGCCGGGCTGCCGTTTTGAGGTCCGGCGCAGCACATCGAGCAAATCCACGGCGCCGTGGGGATGGTAACCGCTTTTGACCGCGTACTCCATACCCAGGGCATCGGCCTGGCGCTCGTTGTCCCGGCTGTAGGAGGCCAGCAGCAAACCCGCCCCGGCCATGCCCAGCGCCGCAGCCACCCCGCCCAGTTCGCTGCTCTTGGCGCCCACGGCCACTCCTACCCCCACGGCCAGCAGGGAAAACAACGTCCCCTTGGACATCCGTTCCGCCGTATGCCGGGCGTTCACATGGCCCAGTTCATGGCCCAGCAGGGCGGCCAGTTCCGCCTCGTCCTCCAGGTTGATTAATATCCCCCGGGTGCAGGCGATGCTGCCGCCGGGAAAGGCATAGGCGTTGATATGGTTGGCGTTGACCACCCGGAAGGAATAAGGGACCCGGCTGCGGTGGCTGCGGGCCGCCAGGTTCTTCCCCACGGTTTCCACATAGGTGTTGAGGTTGGCATCCTGAACCGGGCCGTAATCGGTGGAAAACTGGTGGGGGGCGTACTGCCGGTCGATCTGGATCTCCTGCTCCTCGGACACCAGCATAAGCTGCGTGTCTCCCGTAACCGGGTTGGCGGCACAGCCGGCCAGCCCGCCGGCCGCCAGCGCTGCCGCCGACCCCAGAAATTCCCGACGTTTCATTTCATTCAAAAGCATTAAACCATCCTTTGTTTTTGGCGCAGCCTTACTCAGTGCCATCTCTGCCAATCTTGGCGACGCTGAACCTTTTCTGCACTGTCAGGCCGGATATCAATATAAAAAATTGCCCAGGGCAATTTTTTAAATTGGCGGCGCGATGGTCACCAGCAGCCGCACTTCGGTCTCGGCCCGAAATCCGTGGGGTTCGCTGATATCGCTGATCAACACGTCGCCCGCCTGGGCCGGCAGCGTGGTTTCATCTTTTCCCAGAAACTGCCCCCGGCCCTCCAGGACGACCAGGCTGAGCTGGCCTTCGATGTTATGGGAGTGAATAGGCAGGACCTGCCCGGCCTTGAAATTAAAAAGGATGATTTTAAAATAAGGGGAATCGTGCACCAGATGGCGTTTCATCTGCAGGTCGTTGAAATCGAAGGCTTCGAACAAGGATATCTTTTTCATAAAAGTACTCCTCCTGAAAATCCCGCAGTCATAAAATTATTTTGTTAGTTGCAGTTGGGGGAGCCGACGTTATCCGAGACCAGTTTCCAGCAGCCTCCGGCCCTTTTTTCGAAAACCAGCTTGACAAAGGCTTTGTCGTAACCCTGATAACCGT
>JALOOY010000170.1 GCA_025454185.1 Thermodesulfobacteriota bacterium | reverse complement strand
GTCACATCCCCGACGCCTGAAAATAGCGGGGGGGTAAGGTAAAGGCACCTAAAATTCCATGTTCGATGTTCGTTTTTATAGTAAAGGGGGCGTTACCCCCAGGTGATGGGCGGCTCTTTGCGCCGCGGGAGCCGGTGGTAGGAAAATTTGGGATAACCGATCATCAGGGCCCCGTAGGCCTGATGGTCCGGGGGTAAACAAAGGGTTTCCGCGAGTGGCGCATATAACGTGGCGGCGGCGGTGAAGTAGCCGGCCCAGCAGGTGCCCAGGCCGAAGGCCGGCGCCGCCAGGTCCAGGTAGGTCAGGGCGATGGTGCAGGCCGCCTGGGCCGGGGGCAGGTTCCGGGGGGCGTGGGCCACGATCAGGTGGGGGGCGCCGCGGCAGATACGGTCGGTTCCCTGTTCCCAGGCGGCGGCCACCCGGTCGAAATGCAGGGGGCCGGCCACCTCCGGCTTTTCGCGGATCATCCAGCGCATCCAGTCTGCCACCAACCCGGCCAGCCGCTTGACTTCCGGGGCCTTTTCGATGATCCGCCAATGGGCGGGCTGCAGGTTGTGCCCGGAAGGGGCATAGCGGGCGATTTCGATCAGACGGGTCAAGATCTCCCGGGAGACCGGTTTTTCCTTGTAGCAGCGGATGGAGCGGCGGGAGCGCAGGAACTGTTCACAATGGTCCGGCCCCAGGCAGAGTTCCTTCCTGACCGGGGGACAGTCTTCCGGTTTCAGGTCGACCAGCGACAAGGCCCCGCGGGGGCAGACCGCCACGCAATGGCCGCAATGGATGCACAACTCCTCGGCGCCGGGGATAGGCACAGGAAAGGCCTCCTCTCCCTCCAGTTCGATCAGACCGGCCGGGCATTCGGCCGCACAAACGCCGTCCCGCTGGCACTTTTTGGGGTCCACGGTAAACAGGGCCATGAGGTCTCCTTTATTTTAAGCGCTACTGTGGGTTAAAAGGGAAATCCGCAGAGCCAATCCCCCAACTGGTTGATAAATCGGTGCACTCATACCATAACTGAAGGGTGTAATCCAGGGTTTATTTGATGAATGCCAAATACCAAAGGGAAGAACGAAAGCCCTGATGCCGAAGCCCGTAGGCGCGGCACCTCCGTTGCCGGACGATGCGAATGAAAGCCGAACCGTTATTGGATTTTTACGCCATCTGCACCCCGGGGCTCGAACCCTTCACAACCTTGGAGTTGCCCAGGCTGGGTTTTAAGGAAGGTCCTCTTTTTCATCCGGCAAAGCTTCCCGCACTGCGGGATGAGGTCCAGGAATCATCCGGAGGTGTGGGTTTTCGGGGCACCCTGGCGGACCTGTACCGGGCCAATCTCCAGCTACGCACCGCCAACCGGGTACTGGTCCGGTTCGGCAGCTTCAAGGCCGCCTCTTTCCCGGAGCTGCGCCACGAGGCCGCGCGCTTGCCCTGGGAACGATTTCTTCCGCCCGGGCGGCCGGTGGGGCTGCGGGTGGCCTGTCACAAGTCCCGGCTGTATCACCAGGGGGCCGTGGCCGAACGGGTCGTGGCTGCCCTGGGGGACCGGCTGGGGACACCTCCCCCGGTCCGAAAAACAGCGGCGGAGGAGGGAGCGGGACCCCAGTTGATTTTTGTCCGGTTGCTGGAAAATCACTGCCAGATCAGTCTGGATTCTTCAGGCCCCCTGCTGCACCGCCGGGGGTACCGCCAGGCCACGGCCAAGGCTCCGCTGCGGGAGACGCTGGCCGCCGGGATGTTGCTGGCCTCCGGCTGGGATGGCCTGGCGCCGCTCCTGGATCCTTTCTGCGGATCCGGGACCATAGCCATCGAGGGGGCCCTTCTGGCCTCCGGAATGGCCCCGGGCCGCCACCGGTATTTTTCGTTTATGGATTGGTCCACCTTCGATCCCAAGCTTTGGAAACAGCTTGTGGCTGAGGCCGATCGGGCCGTCCGCTCCCGGGGCCCGCTGATTCAGGCTTCGGACCGGGACCGCGGCGCCGTTCAGGCCGCCCGGGAAAATGCCGAAAGGGCCGGGGTGCTCGACCGCATCGAATTCTCCTGCCGGGCCGTTTCGGCCGTAGAGCCACCGCCCGGGCCGGGCTGGGTGGTTACCAACCCGCCCTTTGGTCTGCGGGTCAGCCAGGGCCAGGATTTGCGCAATCTTTACGCCACCCTGGGAAAGGTATTGAAGACGAAATGTCCGGACTGGCAGGCGGTACTGCTGTCTCCGGACCGGCGGCTGCCGGGACAGACGGGACTTCGTCTCGTGGAGAGGGCTTCCTTCGAGACCGGTGGGTTAGCCGTGAAGCTCTGGCACGGCCGGGTTCCTGAAAGGCGGCCATAACCCTTGACCTTTGGCCGCCCTTGCTTTAATCTAAAATGAGGTAAACCCATGCACGAAATGTCCATCGCCCAGAGTATCATCGATATCGTCCAGCAGGAGATGGCCCGACATCAGGTATCCCGGGTTTCGGTGATCCGGCTGGTAGTGGGGGAGTTTACGGCGGTCGTACCCGACAGCCTCACCTTCTGCTTCGAGCTGATCACGAAAGACAGCCCGCTGGAGGGCGTCAAGGTGGAGCTGGAACAAGTGCCCCTGACCGGGCGCTGTAGGGCCTGTGGGGAAGAGTTCACCATCAGGGAATACCGTTTTGTCTGTCCCGCCTGCCAGTCGGGAGAGGTGGAGACCGTGGGCGGGAAAGAATTATTCATCAAAGAAATCGAAGCGGAATAAAGGAAGAATCATGAAAGTACCCGTCGTGCGCAATGTCCTGGAAGCCAATGAACAGTTGGCCCGGGAAAACCAGGCCCGTTTCCGGGAGAAAGGTCTCCTGGTCCTCAACTTGATGAGTTCCCCCGGGGCCGGCAAGACTACCCTGCTGGAAAGGACCGTGGACGCGCTCAAAGACCAGATTCGGATCGGGGTCATCGAAGGGGACATCCAGTCTACCTACGATGCCGAAAAAATAGCCCGGCACGGGGTGCCGGCCGTGCAGATCAATACCGACGGAGGCTGTCACCTGGACAGTCGCATGATCCAGGCCGCTCTGCCGGAATTCGATCTGAACAACCTGGACCTGCTGGTGGTGGAAAATGTGGGCAACCTGGTTTGCCCGGCCGAATTCGACGTAGGCGAGGATTACAAGGTCATGATCCTCAGTGTTACCGAAGGAGACGATAAGCCCCTCAAGTATCCCCTCATGTTCAGCAAGTCCAGCGTGCTGTTGATCAACAAGGTGGACCTGCTGCCCTACATCAACACCAGCGTGGAAACGATCCGCCGGGTAGCCCTGGACATCAATCCCCACCTGGAAATTTTTGAGGTTTCCTGCCAGAACCAGACCGGGTTGGAACCCTGGTTTGCCTGGATCCTGGCGCGGGTGCCGCATTATAAAAGCGTCTAATGAAGCAGGCATCCGAAGTGCAGCGCAGGAGCGCAAAGGGAACCCCCTAAGCTAAATCCGAAATTCGAAGCACGAAATTCGAAACAAGCACCAAGGTCCAAAATTGAAATGACCAAAACAAGACCGTTTCGAATTTTGAATTTTGATCATTTGAATTTGTTTCGGATTTCGGCCTGCGACGAGCTCAGCCGAGCCGATTTCGGATTTCGGATTTGAGCTTAAAAGCCCGTTACCGGGTTTCCATCCAGGGCCTCGTTCAGGGAGTGGGTTTCCGGCCCTTCGTCTACCAACTGGCCCGGTCCCGGGGGCTGACCGGCTATGTGACCAATACCTCCCACGGGGTGGAACTGGAGATCGAAGGAGCAGATCCGGCCCTCGATGATTTTCTGCGGGCGTTGCGGCGGGAAGCGCCGCCCCTGGCCCGGATTACGTCCCTGGAAGCCCAACCGCTTGCCCCCCTGGGGGATGCGGAATTTGCGATCCGAAAAAGCCTGGTTCAGGAGACCCGTTCGGCCCTCATCACCCCGGACACGGCCGTCTGCCCCGATTGCCTGCGGGAAATGCGGGACCCCGGAGACCGGCGCTACCGCTATCCCTTCATCAACTGTACCAATTGCGGCCCCCGCTATACCATCATTACCGATATCCCCTACGATCGGCGGAACACCACCATGGCCTCCTTTGTCATGTGCCCGGCCTGTGCCGCCGAATATGCCGATCCCGGCAACAGACGCTTCCACGCCCAGCCTAACGCCTGCTGGCAATGCGGTCCCCGGGTGGCCTTGCACGATCCACAAGGCCGGCGCATCGCCTGTCCCGATCCGATCGCGGAAACCGCCCGCCGGCTCCGCGAGGGCCGGATCGTGGCCGTCAAAGGGTTGGGTGGATTTCACCTGGTGGTGGAGGCCACCCGGGAGGAGGCGGTGGGGCGGCTGCGGCTGCGCAAACAGCGGGAGGAAAAGCCCCTGGCCCTCATGTGCCCCGATCTGGAGACGGTGCGCTCCCTGGCCCTGGTCGAGGAGCCGGAGGCGGAGGCCCTCCTTTCCCGGGAAAGACCCATCGTCCTGGTGAGGAAAAAGGAGCCCAACCCCGTCGCCCCCTCGGTGGCGCCGGGAAATCGCTACTTCGGGGTGATGCTCCCCTATACCCCCCTGCATTACCTCCTGCTGGACCAGGGTTTCACCGCCCTGGTCATGACCAGCGGCAACCTTTCGGAAGAGCCCATCTGCATCGACAACGAGGAGGCCTTTGAACGCCTGTCCGGAATCGCCGATTGTTTTCTGGTTCACGATCGGGACATCCAGTTGCGCAGCGACGACTCGATCGTGCAGCAGGTCTCCGGGGCCCTGCGCCCGTTGCGACGGTCCCGGGGTTTTGTCCCGGTGCCGATCTTTTTAGCGGAGCCGGTGGCCCCCATACTGGCCTGCGGTGCCGAATTGAAAAATACGGTCTGTTTTACCAAAGGGAATCGGGCTTTCCTCAGTCAGCATATCGGGGACCTGGAAAATCTGGAGACCCTGGATTTTTTTAAACAGACCATCGACCATCTGCGGCAGATTCTGCAGATCGAACCGGAAATCATCGCCTATGACCTGCATCCGGATTATCTGAGCACCCGCTTCGCCCTGGAACAGACCGGGGTCGAGCTGATCGGGGTCCAGCATCATTTCGCCCATATGGTGGGCTGTCTGGCGGAACACGGCCTGCACGAGCGGGTGATCGGCTTATCCCTCGACGGCAGCGGCTACGGCAGCGATGGAAAAATCTGGGGCGGCGAGGTCCTGGTGGGCGACCGGGGGTCCTTCGAAAGGCGGGGACACCTGGAATACCTGCCCTTGCCGGGGGGAGCCAGGGCCAT
>JALOOY010000169.1 GCA_025454185.1 Thermodesulfobacteriota bacterium | reverse complement strand
CACCGTTATATTTTCGTACTGCCCCCCCCCGGCCGCCGGGTTGGCCGCCTAAGAATCATTAAAATTAAAATGATAACAATATATTATATAAATTCTCTGTTGGATGTCGGACGGTCGACGTTCGATGTTCGGTCTTTATTTTCGTATTAAATATTGACATTTAGCCCCCTATATGGTTTAAATATAGGTTAATTTTTTGCTAAAAGGACTTTAAACTATGAAAAGAACATTTCAACCCAGCAATATCCGCCGGGTCCGCACCCACGGTTTTTTGGAACGGATGAGTACCCGAGCCGGCCGGAACGTTATCAAACGCCGACGGGCCAAGGGCCGCAAAAGACTCGCGGTATAATGGCCGGTCCAGTGGCCGAAGTCGTCCTGCCACGGTGGAACCGTATTCTCAGGTCTTTTCGCGGGAAGACCGTCTGCGCAAGCGGAGCGACTTTGTCCGGCGCTTACCGAAGACTCGAAAAATTCGTCTGATAAATTTTCTCGTGGTCATCCGGCCAAATACCTTGGCTCGCCCCCGTCTGGGGTTAGCGGTGGGGAAAAACCGGGGAGGGGCCGTCGAACGAAACCGGATCAAAAGACTGTTGCGGGAATTTTTCCGGCGGAATAAAAAGCAACTCCCCCCTTCCCACGATATCATCATTATCGCCTTAGAAGGATCAAACCCATTAACCTACCACCAGGTTGTCGAAGAATTGGCCGTCATACTGGTATGACAAGGATTGGCGCCGGGCTTGTCCGGGGTATCTTCTTGATCGGCATTCGATGCTACCAATGGGTCCTTTCGCCCTTGTTTCCGTCGTCCTGCCGTTTTTATCCCACCTGTTCCGAGTATTCTTTCCAGGCGATTCAAACCCACGGTCTGCTTCGCGGCCTGTATCTGGCGGTGCGCCGGATCGGCCGCTGCCACCCTTTTTCCCCGGGCGGCCCCGACCCCGTACCCTGAGCGAGGGCCGGCCGGACCTTCCCTAGACCGGGGCGGGGCGGCCTTTTATTGTCGATCCGTGGGAGGACCGGGAGTCCTCCGCACCTTAAACTGCTTGGTATTAGGAAGCTGCGATACGCTATGGAAAAAAGAGTTATTCTCGCCTTTGTGTTGTCGGTGGTGGTATTCGTCCTCTATACTTTCCTCTTCCCCCCTGAAAAAACTTCGGACCAGGGGGCGCCCAAGCCCGAAGACCGGAAGGCAGGGCAGACGGCGGTCGCCCCACCCTCCCCAGCCGCATCCGGGATTGCCGGCCCCAAGGTCGTTCCGGCTCCCGTCGCAACCCCGACTTCTCAGCCCGGCCGCGACATCACGGTCAAGACCCGCTGGTTCGAAGCCGTCTTTTCCGAACAGGGTGGGGTGTTGAAAAGCCTCCGGCTGACCGCGTACAAAGAACGGCTCCAGGACCCGGCCCTCAAAGAACTCATCCAGGCGCAGTCGGTCGCCGAGTACCCACTCCAACTGGCCTGGCTTAAAAATAGCCAGCCCTCCTTGAATCAGGCCATCTTCGAAGCGGATCGCTCCTCGCTGACCTTGAGCCCGGAGCAAAAGCAGGGGGTGCTGAACTTTCGCTGGCGTTCTCCCGAGGGCCTTTCTCTGGTCAAGACCTTTTCCTTTACCTACGATTCCTACCGTATCGGTCTGGACATCAAGATCGTCAACGGGACTTCCCAGACCCTGGACGAAAACCTGGTGCTCCTCCTGGAAAACCGTTTTCCTAAAATCGAGAACGATCCCGCCGCCGCTTTCCAGGGGAGGTTGACCTACCAGGATGGGAAATACGAAGAAAAAGGAATTGACAAATTTGAAAAAGAAGTGGTCAATTCCGGTAAAATTCAGTGGGGCGGCCTGGCCGACACCTACTTCCTGCAGGCCGTCGTTCCCCTGGAAAACCAGGGGATAGCCAGCATTAAAACCACCCGGCCGAACCCCGATCACCTGAAGGCCCTTTTCGTCCTGCCGCCGCTCAATCTGCCGGCCCGGGAGGAGAAGACCCTGCCCTTGGCCTTGTACTTCGGCCCCCGGGATATTGACGTCCTCAAGCCTCTGAAGCTGGATCTGGAACAGGCCGTCAACTTCGGTTTCTTTGATATCGTCTCCAAACCGCTGCTGTATGTTCTCAAATTTTTTAACGGCTTCATGCACAACTACGGCTGGGCCATCATCGTACTGACCATCCTGGTCAAGCTCCTCTTCTGGCCTCTGACCCACAAGAGTTACAAGTCCATGAAGGACATGCAGAAATTGCAGCCCAAGATGGCCAAAATCAGGGAAAAATACAAAGACAACCGCGAAATGATGAACCAGGAGATGATGGCCCTGTACAAGACCTATAAGGTCAATCCCATGGGCGGCTGTCTGCCCATGGTTATTCAAATACCGGTTTTCTTCGCCCTGTACAGCCTGTTGGGTTATGCCATCGAACTCCGCCACGCCCCTTATCTGCTCTGGATCAATGACCTGTCCGCCCCCGACCGGCTGCCGATCGGGGTCATGATCCCTTACGTGGGCAACGGGATCCCGGTCCTGACCCTGCTGATGGGGGCCTCTATGTTTATCCAGCAAAAAATGACCCCGACCACCGGAGACCCCACCCAGGCCAAGATCATGCTTTTTCTGCCCGTTGTTTTTACCTTCATGTTTATCAATTTCGCCTCGGGGCTGGTATTGTACTGGCTGGTCAACAACGTTCTCTCCATAGGTCAACAATATTACATCAACAAATATGTAAACTGACAGGTGAGGGGGATACCTATGGCTGTGCTTGAATTTGAGGGAAAAACGGTCGATGAGGCCATTGAAACCGCCTGTCGGGAACTGAACGTTCCCCGGGAAAAATTGGAGATCGAAGTCCTCGCCGCCGGTTCCACCGGGATCTTCGGCATCGTGGGGACCAAAAAGGCCAGGATCAAGGTCCTTTACCGGGAGGAGAAAGACGAAAAAACGGAGGCGGTCCGCGAGCTTCCGGTGGTGACGCCGGAGATTCAGGAGGTGACTCAGGAAATTCAGGAGGTCACCCGGAAGATCCTGGAATTAATGGGTCTGGAGACCACCCTGACCACCCGCCAGGAGGGACATACCCTCTCCATCATCGTGGACGGGGACAAAAGCGGGCTATTGATCGGACGACAGGGCCAGACCATCGATGCCCTCCAATATTTACTCAGCCGGATCGTTACCCGGCTGACCCCGGAAAAGATGAAAGTGGTGGTGGACAGTGGCGGCTATCGCCAACGTCAGAAAAAGTACCTGACCGGTTTGGCCCAACGTATGGCCGAAAAGGCCAAGCGAACCGGGAAACCGGTGGTCATGAGCGCCCTGAACGCCCATGACCGGCGGATCGTCCACCTGGCCCTGGAAAAAGATAAAGGCCTGAAAACTTCCAGCCGGGGAGAAGGGGCCATGAAAAAAATCATCATCACCGCCATCATCAAAAAGGAAACGGCCCCCGAACCTCCCCCTCAGGAGGATTAGCCCGTTCGGATGACCCTCACCGCAAAGGCGCAGCGGTGTATAATATTACTGCTTTTCTTCAAAAGACTGAATTGTTACCTTTTTGATGGTTCCTCCTGACACCATTGCCGCCCTTTCCACCCCCTCGGGTGAGGGCGGCATCGGTATCATCCGCCTGAGCGGCCCGCGGGCCCTGGCAATCGCCCGCCTCCTTTTTGTCCCCCGCCCCCGATCCGCTCCCCTGGAAAGCCATCGTCTGGTCCTGGGAGAACTCCACGACCCTCGAAGTCGGGAGGTCCTGGATGAAGTGCTGCTTACCTACATGCAGGCCCCGCGGACCTATACCCGGGAGGATGTGGTGGAGATCAACTGCCACAGCGGTCCGCTGGTACTGAAAAAAATTATCGAGATCCTGATCCGGGAAGGGGCCCGGCTGGCGGACCCTGGAGAATTTACCCTCCGGGCTTTCCTGAACGGCCGGATCGACCTGACCCGGGCCGAGGGGGTCATCGACCTCATCCAGGCCAGGTCCGATCAGGCGCTGACGCAGGCCGCCCGGCTGCTCCAAGGAGAGCTTTTCGAGAAGATCGGCATCCTGCAGGAAGCCCTCCTGGCCCTCCTGGCCCAACTGGAAACGGCCATCGATTTCCCGGAGGAGGAACTGGAGATCATCGATCCGGCCGCCTGGATCAGGGCCCTGGAGGATCAGGCCCTGGGGTTGTTGGACGACCTGATCCGCGCTTACGAGGAGGGCCGCCCCTATCGGGAAGGGGTCTCCCTGGTGATTGTGGGCAAGCCCAACGTGGGCAAGTCGAGTCTGCTCAACCGGCTGCTCCGGGAAGAACGGGCCCTGGTCACCCCGGTACCTGGCACCACCCGAGATACCATCGAGGAAACCCTGCTCATTCGGGGTATCCCTTTCCGCCTCATCGACACAGCCGGGCTCCACTCCTCCCCGGACGAGGTGGAACAGGCGGGTATGGCCCGGACCCGGAGCAAGATCGCCGACGCCCAGCTCCTGCTTTTCCTGATCGACCGTTCGCAACCGGTCGATGATCGCGACCTGGGGTTATACGAAGAGATCAAAGACCGGCCCCATTGGGTGCTGCTCAACAAAACGGATTTGCCGGCCGCGCTGGTGGAAAAGGACCTCGGCGCTTTCTTTCCCGAAACCATCCGGTTGTCCCTGTCGGCCCGGACCGGGGAAGGGCTGGATACTCTGAGAGAGCGGATAGGGGCCTGGTTTCTCCGGGATCATCCCCGGGAGACCGTTCCCGCCCTGGTGCCCAACCTCCGGCAAAAAACCATCATGGAAAAGGCCCGGGCCGCCCTTTTGGAGGCCCGGGAGGAAATGAAACGGAACGTTTCCCCGGAACTCATCGCCGTGAACCTCCAGCAGGCCCTGGAACAATTGGGGGTCCTGGTGGGCCGGACCACCCCCGAGGATGTGCTGGAGGAGATCTTCAGCCGGTTCTGTATTGGGAAATGACGCGACTGCTGGTTGCGTTCTAAAACAGACGAACATCGAACATCGAATTGAAAAACCTGTGCAAAAAGGAATCGGGGGATCGACGGCGGTTTTCGATCCGGGAGAAGCCCGGCACCTGTTCTTGTCCGGCGTCCAAACCCTGGGGATAGAACTCACTCCGGAGCAAATGGAGCAGTTCCTGGGATTCGCTCCTGCTCCTGCCTCATCTCCCGGAAAAGGGACGTGTGCTGGACATCGGCTCGGGCGCCGGCTTCCCGGGGCTGCCCCTGAAGATCGCCCGGCCCGGTCTGAAAATCGATCTGGCCGAGGCCACCGCGAAAAAAGCCAGTTTCCTCAAGGAAGCCGTCCGCCGCCTCCAACTGTCCGGCGTCAATGTCTTCCCGATTTTCCTGGGGAAAGAACCGTTGCCGCTGAAGCCGGCCGAACCCTGGGATGTTTTTCTCAGCCGCGGGGTTAATATCGAAGTGGTCCTGCGAGCCATCACGCCTTATTGGGGGCCGGCCGGGCGACTGCTGCTGATGAAGGGACCGGAATGGCGGGAAGAGATCACCAGACTCGCTCCCTTGCTGACCAGACTGCAGTTGTACGCCGAAAAGGCCATTCCTTTAATGAATC
>JALOOY010000168.1 GCA_025454185.1 Thermodesulfobacteriota bacterium | reverse complement strand
GGCCTTCACCTTTGGCCATTTGGTGCGTCTGGGGGTCCCGATCATCGTGGCCCTGCTCGGTGCCGGTCTTTTGGCCGGCCTTTTCGGCCTGCTGGTGGGTTTCCCTTCGCTGCGTCTGAAGGGGCCTTACCTGGCCATCGTCACCCTGGGGTTCGGGATTGCGGTCTACCAGGTCTTTGTAAACTCGGAAGCCCTTTCCGGGGGGCGCATGGGCCTGACCGTTCAGAAGCTTCCCGCCCTTTTCGGATTGAGCCAGGGAAATACCTATTATTATTTCAACCTGCTGTTGGCTGCCCTTTTTACCCTGGCCTCCTACAACCTGGTTTCTTCTTTTCTGGGCCGGGCCTTCATTGCCATTCGGGACAACGATATCTCCGCGGAAGCCATGGGAATTAACCTGACCGTCTACAAACTCCTGGCCTTTGCCATCAGTTCTTTCTATACCGGGGTCCAGGGCGGGCTGTACGCCCTGCTGTTGGGCTATCTGGAGCCCAACATGTTCACTTTCCTGGAGACCATCAGCCTTTTCGTGGCGGTTATCGTCGGTGGACTGGCCTCGGTGGAGGGCTCCATCCTGGGGGCCGCCTTCGTCATCCTTATCCCTCAGGTCTTCAGCGAAGCCAAGCAACTGGTCCCGGTGGTCTACGGGGTGGTCATCATCTTCATCCTCATCTTCGAACCGCTGGGGCTGGCCGGCCGCTGGCTGAAGATCAGGCTTTATCTGAGGATGTGGCCATTTAGATAAAAGGACTGAGTGGTGAATTTCCCAATTATAAACATGTATTCCGGTCATCCTGGCGAATGCCAGGATCCAGGGAGCACGAGTCCATTCCCTCCTGGATGCCGGTTTTCACCGGCATGACGAGGTGCCGCTGGGCTTCCCCCGGAGTGGTCAAGCCCTTCATTTTTATTTCAGCGTATAAGGAGTGAAGGGAATTCATGAGCCAATTTTTGCAATATGTCGTTTCCGGTCTATCCATCGGGGCCCTGTACGCCCTGGTGGCCCTGGGCCTGGTCCTCATTTATCGCTCCACCCGCATCCTGAATTTCGGCCACGGGGACGTGGCCACGACCGGCACTTTTTTCGCCTTCACCTTTTTAGGGCACAATTTTTCCGGGGCACTGGCCTTCCCCCTGGCCCTGCTCATCGGCGCCGTCCTGGCCATGGTTTTCTATTTTGTCATCCTGATACCGGCCCAGCGGCGCAATGCCACTCTGCTCGGTCAGATCATCCTCACCGTGGGCTTGAGCCTGATCCTCCAAGGTTTGGTGGCCCATTTCTGGGGCACCGAACCGCAGTCCTTCCCCTTTCCCCTCTCCGACACCAGGACCTGGAAAATTTTCCGGGACGTGGTCATCAGTGAGCTCAGTCTGGGGGCGCTGGCCATCGGACTTCTCGGCAGCCTGGGGCTGTTCCTCCTGGTGCAGAAAACCCGCCTGGGACTGGCCATGCGGGCCACCTCGGAAAATCTTCCCGCGGCCCAGACCCTCGGCATTCCCACCCGCCGGGTCCTTTCCCTTTCCTGGGGCCTGGCGGCCGCTCTGGGGGTCCTGGCCGGTATCTTTCTGGCTCCGGCCTTGCTGCTCGATCCCTTTTTTATGCTGGAGCCCTTTCTCAAGGGCTTTGCCGCCGCCATCCTGGGGGGCTTGAACAGCCTGCCCGGGGCCATCGTGGGCGGCCTCATTTTGGGCGTTGCCGAAAGCCTGGCCGGCGGCTATATAACCGTGGCCTTTAAAAACACCCTGGCTTTCGTGGTAATCATCGTGGTCCTGCTCATTCGCCCGGAAGGTCTCCTGGGTGAGGAATTCATCGAGCGGGTGTAAAGGTATTTGATTTTTTCCGGGTTTTGGACGATACTGGGGGGGAAATACCTTTGGTATCGACCGCAGATAACATGACCCTCGGTACTCCTTTGAAAATCACATCATTGTTCCCCTGGTTGTTTCTCCTGACGGCGATCCTTATTCCTGCCTTACAACCGGCCCCGGCCCTGTCCGCCGTCGGCAAGAACAAGTTGACCATCGTCAACCAGTCCGGTGAAAACACCGCCATTAAGTTGCTGGGACCGCGGGAATGGTTGATCGAAATACCCGCCGGGCAGGAACGGACCATCCTGTTACCCAGCGGAGATTATACCTATATCACCCGTTACGGCCAGGACCCGGATTTCCGTTTTTCCCGGGGCACGCCCTTTCAGATTGAACAGTCCCGGATCGGTTTCACCGAAGCCTCCTTGACCCTCATATCGGCGCCGAGTTCCACCTACGTAGACCCGAATCTGGTGGAAATTTTCAACCGGCCGGTGGCGGCCCCTCTGCCTGCGGCCGAGCAAAAACTCCCCCTGGATTCCCAGACGGCCCCGCCCGAGAAAGCGGCCTCCTCCGGCATAGCCCAACCGAAAGGGGATTTCATCCTGCATCGGGTGACCGGCGGGGAAACCCTCCCGACCATTTCCCAGTATTATTCAGGGGAGTCCGATTACTGGCCCGAAATCGCCAAGTATAATCCCACCCTCGACCCCCTGCGTCTTAAAGAAGGGGTGGTGGTCAAGGTGCCGGTTTACCTGGCCATCGTTCAAAAAGCCCCGCCGAGCAGACCGTCACCCTCGACCCCGAAAAAGCCGACCAAAACGCCTGCCAAACCAGAAAAACTGCCGGTGCTGACACCGCCCCCCCCTCCTCCGGCCAAGTCTCCGGCCGGGACCTTCGGCCCGAAGTAGGCGTCGGGAGTGGGTGTCCTTCATGAACAATTAGATAATCGTCCCCTCTGGGGTTTTTAAAAAAAATATCCCTGTGATCTCTGCGTGCTCAAGCGCAGCGGGCGAGAGATACTTGTCTACACAATTATTGGTCTGGCCTGAGCCTGATGAAGGGTTTTCACCGGCAGGACAAGGCGAAACAGGTCTTGTGGCAGGGAGCAGAATTCCGGACGCGCAGGGGCTTTCCCCCCTGGATGCTGGTTGGCACCAGCATGACGGGCCGTTAGGGCGTCATCCCGGCGCAGGCCGGGATCCAGTCCCGCCTCCGGCGGGATGAATGCCGGCCATTCGACCAAGCTCATGGCCGTGGTATCCACCGGCCGCAAAACAATAATCAATTTTATCAATTCTTAATGAACGACTAGCTGCGGGGGCGGGGAGGCAGGGGCCAGGAAGGGCCGGGTTGGGTTTCCGGTTCCGGGGGGTTGGGCTTTTCCTCTTTCTTCTTGTCGGAAGACAGGTTTTTAACCTCCTTTTCCAGTGTTCCCTTCAATTCGGGGTTTCGATCCGCATATTTCAAGGCGGTCTTATAATGAAAGACGGCCTTGCCGGTCTCCCCCCGCCGTTGGAAGTACCGTCCCAGATTGTAGTGGGCCTGGGCCAGTTCTCCGAGGTTGCCATAGGCTGTGCCCAGATATTGGAAGACCTCGTCCCCTTCGGTTCCCAGACGGACCGCCCGCTGGAAATTTTCCAGGGCCAGGGAGTTGTTTCCCTGCTCCAGGTAGGCCCGGCCCAGGTAGAAGGCCGCAATGGCATCCTGGGGGTTGACCAGGGCCGCCTGACTCAGGTTCTTGACGGCCAGACTCAGGTTCCCCTTGACCAAAAAGGCCTGCCCCAAGTCCCGCAGCACGAAGGGGTCGTACGGCTTCAGGGCCAGGGCCTTTTCGAACTCCCCGATGGCCCCTTCGAAATTGTTGTCCCGCAGGTTCAGCCAGCCCAGTCCGTAATGGACCCAGAATTCCGCCTGGGGTCCGCTGTTCCACTGCCGGAAGCGGTCCCGGGCCCGTTGCGGGTTGCCGTATTTGGCCAACAATAATATTTGAAAACGGCGGAATTCGGGAGAACTGGCTTTGTCCCAGGGGCCCTGGCTCTCATAATATTTTTTGAGACCTTCGATGTGTTCAATCCGTTCCCCGATGCCGGGGTGGGTCAGGAGATAGGAGGGAATGGCCTCCGAGCCGAAGGCGCCGCCCCATTTCCGGAGTTTGCCCAGCAAGACGGCCATTTCTTCCGGATTGTACCCGTCGCGGGTCATGTACTTAAACCCGTAATTGTCCGCTTCCTCTTCGTCTTCCCGACTGTACTTCAGGGACAACGAAATCCCGGTAGCCATGGAGCTGGTGATTACCGCGGTGGCGATCCGGGGATCGCCGGCAAAGATACTGGCCAGGACCGCCGCCATGGTGGCCAGGCTGATTTTTTTCTCCCGCTCCATGCGCTTGGCAATATGGCGGGACGTGACATGGGCGATTTCGTGGCCCAGCAGCCCGGCCAGTTCCCCCTCGGAATCCATGACCTCCACGATCCCGGTGGTAACGAAGATATGCCCGCCGGGAACGGAAAAGGCATTCAGTTGGGGATCCTTCAGTAGGTAAAAACGGAAAGGGTACGGGATGGAGCCGGTTTTCTGCAGGATCTCCTGGCCGATCCGGTTCAAATAGTTCAGCAGCAACGGATCACGGATCACGGTGAACTTGGCTTCCACCTCCCGGACCACCTGTTCCCCGAGCTTCTGCTCTTCTTCCAGGGTCAGGGCCAGGGCCGCAGGGGTGCCGGTGCCGAGCAGGGAAACCAGGATCAGGCAGGGGGCCAGGAGGGCTAGTAGGAGGGGTTTAGAATGCCGTTCGGCGTTCGGCGTTCGGCGTTCGGCACAGGAGCTAAATACAAACTTTTCAGGCTTCGCGGGTCCTCGACCCGAGTCGGGAGGTTTTATACGGAAAAAGAGATTTAATAAACCTGGGGTCATTATAACGAAAATAAAGTTTAACACCGCTTTCACGTTTTTGTTTTTTTGTCATGCCGGACTCGATCCGTTTCGACGAGCTCACGACCATGCGCTTTGTCGAATGGCCGGCATCCAGATAACGCAGGACCTTCGCTATCCTGTTTGCCGCTTGGGGACGTCCTTCGCCGGAATGACTACCGGTGCTAACGAACCATTATTTTCATGGTTCGCGGGTGCTCGTCCCGAGCATCGTGGTTTAGCTTAACAATAACTACTCGGGCTCAAAAAGGCAACGGCCGGTCATTTCCTCCGGAACAGGCAACTCCAGCAGGGCCAGTACGGTGGGGGCCACATCGGCCAGAATGCCCTCCCGGAGTCGAACGCTTTTTCGTTCGGGATCGACCAGGATCAACGGTACAGGGTTGGTCGCAGTATGGGCCGTGTGCGGTCCGCCATGGGTCCGGTCGATCATCTCCTCGGCATTTCCATGGTCGGCCGTTACCAGAAAGCGGGCTCCGGCTTCCCGACCGGCCGCCAGCACCCGGCCCAG
>JALOOY010000167.1 GCA_025454185.1 Thermodesulfobacteriota bacterium | reverse complement strand
TAACCATATCTAAAAATGCCCCGCAATTCCATGGCCTTGGCTACCCGCTGGACCCCCAGGATATAGGCGGCTGTCCGCATGTGCACTTTTTCCTTTTGGGCGATCTGTTCTGTTTCGGCGAAGGCCCGACAGAGGATCCTGTCCAGGCGGTCGGAGACCTCCTCCTCGCTCCACAACAGGTTCTGCAAGTTCTGGACCCATTCGAAATAGGAAACGGTTACCCCTCCGGCATTGGCCAGGATATCCGGAACAACAAAGATGCCGCGATCGGACAAGATGTCATCCGCCTCGGGGGTCGTCGGCCCGTTGGCTCCCTCGGCGATGATCCGGCACTTCAAACGCGGGGCGTTTTGCTCGGTAATCTGATTCTCCAGGGCCGCCGGCACCAGGATATCACACTCCAGCTCCAGGAGTTCCTCATTGCGTATAGCTTCCGCTTCCAGTTCCCGGGTGAGGAAGCATTGAGATCGGTCTTTGCAATCCAGCGATTTTTCGGTGTCCAATCCTTCGGCCCGGTAAATACCCCCCTTGGAATCGCTGATGGCAATGACCTTCGCCCCGGCCCGGCTAAAAAAACGGGCGGCGATGCCGCCCACGTTCCCGGCGCCCTGAATAACCACCCGCGCCCCCTCGAGGGAGAGACCGATCCGGGCCGCCGCCTCCCGGGCCGTGATGAACACCCCGTTCCCTGTGGCCTCCAGCCGTCCCAGGGATCCGCCCAATTCGACCGGTTTTCCGGTCACCACCCCGGGCACCGAATAGCCCTTGAGGATGCTATAGGTATCCATCAGCCAGGCCATCACCTGGGGATTGGTATATACATCGGGGGCCGGGATATCGCTTTCCGGTCCGATAAACGGGGCGATCTCCCAGGTAAACCGGCGGGTCAAATTTTCAATTTCCCGGATGGACATCGTTTTCGGATTGCACTGCACGCCCCCCTTGGCCCCTCCGAAGGGGATGTTGACTACGGCCGTCTTCCAGGTCATCCACATGGACAGGGCCCGCACCTCGTCCAGGTGCACGTCGGGATGGTAGCGGATCCCCCCCTTAGCCGGTCCCCGGGCCGGGTTGTGGACTATCCGATACCCCGTGAACATTTTCATGGTACCGTCATCCATCTTCACCGGAAAATGGACGACGATTTCTCTTTTGGTGCTCTTCAGCATTTCCAGGATGCCCGGATTTAAATCCAGGTATCTGGCGGCGATATCCACTTGGCGGCGGGCGATTTCGAAGGGATTGTTGCTGGTCATGGCGGCCTCCTTCCCTAATGAGAGTTGCATGAAAACTTCTGTCCGGCCTAAGGGTGATCCGGCTCGAGGGCCAGCAGGTGCTCCCGCAACCCGATCTGCTTTTTTTGGTTAATACCGAGTTTTTTCCTGATGTTGTTGCGGTGAAAATCGATGCCGGCGGTGGAAAGGCAGAGCAATTGGGCGATCTCCTTGCTGGTCCGGCCTTCCCGAATCAAATTGGCGATCCGGATTTCTTTGGGGGTGAGCCGGTATTCGGCGGTTTGCAGGCGGCGGGAAAAGGGGGAGACAATTTCCTCCAGATTGGCCTCAAGTCTTTTCAAAACCGACTGCCGGGTCTTCTCCGGGCAGCCTGTTTTCAGGAGGTGCAGATCGGGCAGGATCAGGTTCCGGGCGTTGGCCGTCAAGCGCCGTTCCAGCTCTGTTTTATCCTCTTCCCGCAGGTCCTGCAGCACCCGCAGGGCGGTCTTGGCTTCCCTCAGCTCCAAAGCCCGTCGTTCCAGCTCCGCCTGCTGGTCCTGCAGGACCTGAAAGGCCTGCTTGCCGGGGGTGACATCGACACAGAAGATGAGGATGCCTTCTACCCGGGAGGGGCGGGCGGACAACGCCGTGAGAGAGGCGTTCCAATAGGTGACCTTTTCCCCTGCCGGATAGGTCAGCCGCAGGGGATAATCAAGCCGGGTTTCACAGCGCCCGCAGTCCCGGGTCTCCCGGAACCATTCTTCCAGTTGCCCCCGGCTTCCCGGCATATAATCGAAATAGCAGCGCCCCAAGGCCCGATCCGGGCCCAGAGGGGAATAGAGGCGCAGGTAGTCGGCATATTGTTGGTTGCGGCGGCGGAGGATGAAATCCCGGTCGAGGAGGGCGATGCCCGCCGGGAGGTTGTCCGGGGGGAAAGAGAGCAGTGCCCGGTTCCAATAGGATAGAGCCCCCGGCAGTTTTTCCGTCGCCCCCCGGTTCTTAAGGGATCTGGCGCCTGATTCCAGATCGAAGGTAACCGTTGAACGGCCCATACCTTCCCCCTTTCTTGACCCGCTCCGGTCTCGCGGCGGGTCATGGCCAAAGCCTCTTTCATGCCCCGGGAAACTATTTCACCGAGATAACCGGGCAGGGCGCATACAAAATGATGTACTGGGCATTGGATCCGAAAAAAAGCTTGTCCACCCTGGATCGTCTCCGCAAACCGATAAAAAGGGCGTCAAACTTGTTGGCCTCGGCAAATTTCACGATGTCTTCGCCGGGTTTATTCCCCCGGGCCAGTATCTCCATCTCGGTGGGTATACCCTCCTCCGCCAGAAACTGGGCCGCGTAGGTAAGGTTGGCATTGGCTTTCTCCAACTGAGCGTCCCGGTTCATTATGTCGCCTTCCACGGAAGCGACGACTACGATTTCGGCATTAAATGTCTTGGCGTAGGTGCGTGACAAGGCCAGGGCCGCCTTGGCGCTGTTGGAACCGTCATATCCAACCAGAAATTTCATCGGTTGCTCCTTTCGAATGCGGGTTTAGACCCCCCGTTACGTGATGGAGTGCGGCAACGGGTTTTCCGGCCGATAAAATCGGGCCATGTTGTCCAATATTTTTTCCATCAGCCAGTACGTGTCCGGCACCGTTTCCGTTTGGCTCAGGATCGGCCCCGGCCCGGCGACGAAAGGGCCGGGCGTCCATGCGGCGCTGAACTCCCGGGCAAAATGACCGACCATTTCCCGGGTGTATTCGGGGTGGAATTGCAGCCCCAGGAGGGGATAGGCCGGGTGGGTAAAGGCCTGGTTTTCCGAACAGGCGCTGGAGGCCAGAGGGACGGCGCCTCCGGGGAGGTCGTAATGATCGCTGTGCCAGTGAAAGGTCAGAAAATCCGAGGGGACCCCCCGAAACAGCTCCGAGAGCCGCCCCGCAGCCGTCTGGGAAACGGAATGCCAGCCGATCTCTCTCTCCCGGTGAGGGAAAACCTGCCCGCCCAGGGCCTCGGCCAGGAGCTGCGCCCCGAAGCAGATGCCCAGGATAACCTTCCCGCGGTCCAGCGCCCGGCCCAGACCGTCTTTTTCCGCCGCCAGCCACGGGTGGAGGGGTTCTTCCCAGGCGTGCTGCGACCCCCCCATGACCATCAGCCAGTCATAGGTATCCGGATCGGGAAACGGCTCGCCGCGAAACACCTCAGTCCGGGAGAGGGCATGCCCTCTTTGGGTGGCCCAGTGATCGACATTGGTTTGAAAATCCAGGGAATCGTGCTCAATCAGATGAATCCGCATGGCGGCCTTCGGCAATACCGGGAATCCCGGCGAAAAGGTCAAGGATCAAAAAAATGTGCAAATATTCTATTACAAAAAGAAATAAAAACAACAATTTTATTAGGCTGATGAAAAATGTCAACCATATTTATTTCTACTAATTAACCAAACATTATTGATATTTTAAATGAAAGCGCGGAAAATCTGTTCAGGTTTTGTTTTTTTCTTGACAATGGTTATGAAATAAAATTAAAAATATCAAACAAAGATTGTAATGATTATTTCATACATGCGGTCACTCCTGTGCCTGAGGCGAAGAAAGGGGGAATCATGGATCTCGCGGTTATCAAGGAAAAGATGAAGGCCCACCAGATCGACAGCCTGCGCATTGATTTTCCGGATTTGTTCGGCATCTGCCGCAGCAAACTGGTTCCTGCCAGAAGACTGGAAGAGGTCCTCCACGAGGGGATCAATTTCGCCCAGGCAGTCTATGCCATAGACCTGGCCAATGACGTGGCCGTGGGAACCGGCATGGGGCCGGAAATCGAGTGGCGCGACATGACCCTGATCCCCGACCCGGCGACCTTTGCCGTGCTGCCCCACCAGGAGGGGACGGCCCGCTTCATCGCCAGCGCCCACCGGGACGGCGAGCTCCACCCCGTCGATCCCCGCAACGTCCTGCTGAAGATCCTGAAGAAATACGAAGAAAAAAATCTCCGGCCGGTGGCGGCCACTGAACTGGAATTCTTTCTTTTCAATCAAAACCCGGACGGGTCCACTTCCCCTTATAATCCCAATCTCTCCAATGTGTATACGGCCAACCCCCGCGTCGACCGGCTGGGCCTCCTAAGGGCCCTGCAAAAGGCCTTCCTGGACCTGGGGCTGGAAATCATCTACGCCAACCACGAGTTTTTCCCCGGCCAATTCGAGATCAACTGGAAGTACGGCCACGCCCTGGAGATCGCCGATCAGACCTTCACCTTCAAGTACGTCTGCAAGGAAATCGCCTTTCAGAAGGACCTCCTGTTGACCTTCATGGCCCGCCCCAAGACCGAGAGCGGCGGCAACGGTTTCCATATCCACCTCTCCCTGAGTGATCCGCAAACGCGGAAAAACATCTTTCACGATCCCGACAGCCCGAAGTGGGGCATGTCCGACCTCATGCGCTGGTTCCTGGGGGGGCTGATGACCCATGCCAAGGGGATGTCGGCCCTGCTGGCCCCCACCATCAATTCCTATAAAAGGTACGTGCCCAACGCCTTCGCCCCCTATTTTATCGTCTGGGGGTTGGACAACCGAACGGTCTATTGCCGGGTCCCCGGCGAACGGGGGCCGGCCACCCGCATTGAAAACCGCGCCCCCTGCGCCTCGGCCAATCCCTACCTGGTCTATGCCGCCGCCTTCGCCGCCGGCCTGGACGGCATCGAGCAGCGGATCGATCCCGGAAACCCGATCGAAGGGGACATTTACGGCGCCGAGCCGGGCACCTATCCCACGGTCCCCCTCTTTCTGCGGGACGCTCTGGAGGAACTGAAGGCCGATAAGGTCCTCTGCGAGGCCTTGGGGCCGGAATTGATCCAGGCCTTTGTGGCCGTGAAGGAACACGAGATCGAACGGTTTCGTAAGACCGTGACCGACTGGGAATTCAACGAATATGCCTTCCATTTTTAAACCGGAACAGTGCTCCCCGGTCCGGTAGCCGGGCGGCATTCCTCCAGGAAAAAGGAGACGCCTCATGTGCGGGATTGCCGGAATCATCGCCAAGGATTCGCCCACCTTGGGCCAGGACCTGGTCAACAT
>JALOOY010000166.1 GCA_025454185.1 Thermodesulfobacteriota bacterium | reverse complement strand
AAGTAATTTTTCATAAATTTTCGGATGAGCTGAACGTTCACATGCACGGTGCCCTCCAGCTTGGAGGGGCCCCGCACATCGGCGGCCGCCATGTGAAAATAGGTGTCCTTTTCAAAACCTTTCGCGGCGATCACCTCCCAGAGCAGGTTGACCACCTCTTCGGATTGCAGCGTCACCTTCATCTTGCTGGTGGGGTTGTAGAGCAGGTAGCGGCGGTCGGTTTCCCCGGCCTTACGGAAATAATCGGTGGCCCGGCGCTGATAGGCCTTCATGGCCACCAGCCGCAGCCAGGCGTCCATGAAGTTTCGCCGCACGTGAGGCAGGTCGGTGACCCGCAGGCCATAAAGGACCCGGTTGGCGGCGTGGGTGATGGCTTCGTAAAAACAATGTTCCGCCAGCCCGATGGAGGCCGGCCCGATGTTGAACTTCCCGATGTTCACCGTGTTGAGGGCGCAGTCCCAGGCGTGCGGACCCCGGGAGAGGATGTCCTCGGCGGCGACGGGATAGTCGTGGAGGGCGAACTGGGACACGTATTCCTGGTGGGAGATGACGTTCCTTTTCAGCTCATAGGCCTTGTGGCGGTAGTTGGTAACGAAAAAGACGAAGTCATCCGTGCCGTCCTTAACCCTGCCGAGGGTGGAGACCATCTCGGCCTCGTTACCGTTGCCGATGTAATACTTCTCGCCGTTGGCCGCCCAGGTGCCGTCGCCCCGGGGGGTGAGCGTCGTTTCCGTGGCATAGATATCCGCCCCGTGGTCTCGCTCGGAAAGGCCGAAGGCGAAAATGGCCCCTTCCCGCAGGAGCCGGGCCGCCTTTAGCTTGGCCGTCTCGTTGGGGCTCATCCAGATAGGACCCAGGCCCAGGATGGTCACCTGAAAGCAGTACCAGTAGCCCAGGCCGTAAAAGGCCAGCAGCTCGCTGTATTCGTTGTTGCGGGCCGTATCCCAGCGGCAGTCCGGGTCACCCTCGGCGTAGGCCTTGGGCGTGAGCAGTTTGGCGAAAATCCCTTCTCGCCCGATAAAATCGACGAATTCCCGGTACCAGACCTTTTTGTTGAAATCCTCGAGCAGGCGGGTCTTGCCCATATCCTCGAAAAAGGCGATGGTCTTTCCCACAATGGTTCGGGAGCCTTCGTCTGCCATCAGGCTTTGGTATTTTTTGGGCTGGATGAAGAAATTCATGAACTCCCTTTCTTATACTTGACGATTTCCGGCAGATTTCTCCTGCCTTACCCGATCGTAGAGCCAGACCTTGATCAAGGCGCCGCGGTCGACCCCAATGGTTTCCCGAATGGCGTCGATTTCTTTTACCAAAGATTGACTGATGTCCAAAGAAATACGGACTTTCTTTCCCGGTTTGGTTACCAATGCCTTGGGAACGTCGATTAACTGATGAATATCTTCTCCTCGGTCAAATCGGGCATCGAACTCTTCATTATTTCGCGCAAAATTTTTCTTTTTCATATAACACCTTTTCTTTGCTCCGGGAACGTCTGACGGAAATGATTCGGACTGCCTTCCCCCGCCTAGTATAAATAGCCGTCCATAGTTGACGGTGAATAGTACCGATCAAAACGATCCGATTCTCCAAAGGATAAGAAGCCAGAATTTCCATGCGGTCCGGATCTTCCCAAAGGCACTTGGCTGCTTCGAAATCGATGCCGTGTTTTTCCTCATTCATCTGGCTTTTTGAAGGGTCCCATTCGAAAATCATGTTAATTTATTACATATTTTGCACAGATTTACAATAACAATCTATTTTTTCTAGAACTTATTCAAAATCCACCTTGAAAAAGATCCCCCCCCCGCTCTGGGTGCCGCCCTTGGTTTCCAGCTCCAGACGCGGGGTGAGGGCATAGCGCAGGATGACCTGGTAGGTATTGCTGAACAGCGAGCCCCCCAGGCCGAGGTAAAGCCGCGGGTCCAAATATTTGCCCACGGTCACCATGGACCGGGAGAAGTCCCCGCCGCCGGTCTGAATATCGAGGGAATCCAGGTCCAGGCGGCTCAGCAGCGTGTTTTCCGTCTTTTCCCCCAGCAGGGACCGGGCCGCTTTGCCCAGCAGGGCCAGGTCTGTCCGGTCCGTACCCCGGCCCAGGGGTTTTCCGAACAGGATATAGGATAGAACGTCCGAATCACTCATGGCCGGCTGGGAATAGAGCCTGACCAGGGGCGACCGCACCGTGCCGGTGACCGCCACGCCGGCCCGGACTTCGTCCACCCGGTCCTCCAGGCGCTGGCTGCCCCGGATGGTGCGCAGGGCCAGGAGGTCCAGGGCCGGATTGTCGGGGGGGCCCCTAAAAATCAGGCGCCCGCGGGTGATTTCCAGTTTGCTGCCCTGAACCAGGTACTGGCCCTGGTCGGCCCGTATTTCCCCTTCGGCCCTAAGGTCCCCCCGCGTATCCAGCAGGGCCACACGGACCTTCCCTTTGAGGAGGGTGTTCAGGCCTTCGGCCTGAAGCCGGACCTTTTCGCCGAAGACCAGATCGACCTCCCCCCGCAGGGGCCAGGACCGTTCCGGCGGTCGCGCCCTCCGGTCATCCACGATCACTACGTCGGGGCTGGCTTTTTTTACTCCCTGGACCGAGCCGCCGCTGATCAGGGCCTCGGGGATTTCAATCTTTCCGCTCAGGCGGATCCGCTCCGGCGGGCCGCTGAATTCAAGGTCCGGATTGCCGATGGCCCGCAAACCGGGGCGGTTGACGAATTGGAAATTCCTGCCGGTCAGCCGGCCTTGGAGCGCGGCAATCCGCCTGTTCTGCAACCGAAGGGTTGCCTGGCCGTTCAGCGTCCCGGGGCCGGAGCGCAGGGCCAGGGAATCGATCTGCAGCCGGTCTTCGCGGAACCCTCCCTTAAGCGACATATCTTCAAGACGGATCCCCAGGGTCGGCAGGTCGATGCCGGCTTCGGAAAGTTCAAAAGATCCGAAAGGAATCGGCTTTTCCCAGGTCCCCCCGGCGGCGAGGTCCCATTGCAGGTTTCCCCGGCCGCCCCGGACGGCCTGGGGGAAAAGCGCAGCGGCCAGGCCGTTCACCCGCGTCCGGCCCGAAAATGCGGCGCTGACAGGCCCGGCCGGCTGCATCCGCAGCGGCAGCCGAGCCGGCAGGGGCAGGCTGAAATCACCCGCGGCCTTTCCATATTTTTCCAGCTCCAGGGCCAGGCGGCAGCGCAGGGTTTCCCCCTGCCAGAGGAGGCCCAGTTCGGCTCGGTTCAGGCGGGCCTGCAGGTCGGCACCGTCTCCTTTCCAGGACAGGTCCCCCCCCTCAACCTGCAGATCGCCGCTCAGGTTCCATGGGCTTCCCGCGTTCCACTGGCCCTGGAGACGGCCGCCGGCCTTTCCCCGGACCGCCAACCCTGCCGGGAAGGCCGCATCCCAGTTTTCCAGATGGAAATCCTGCAGGCTGGAACGGAACGTTCCCTGGGCGGGAAAGCCCGGACCGGGCTTTTCCGAGCTGTCCGCCCGGCCGGTTAAGGTCTCCCCGCCGCTTAATTTAATCTCCCAGACGGAACGGAGCCCCCTGGCGTCCCAGTCCAGTTGCCCGCCGGCCCGCTGCACGGCCACCGTCCGGCGGCCCATCCGGAATTGGCCCTGCAGGTCGGCCCGGGTCCGCACTTCCTGAAGGTCCCCGGCCGAAAACCGGGCCTGGAGCCGGCCGTCCAGCCTTCCCTCCGGTTTCCTGGAAGTCAACCAGGATCGGGCGCGGTCCGCATTGAGACGCTGAACCGCCAACTGCAGAAACCCGCAGAGCGGTTCAAAGCCCAGGTCGGCTTCGAGGGTCAGTCGCTCCTCTCCCTCGCCGGTCAGCACCATAGGGTAAATCCGGAGTCGATCCGGGCTGACAACCAGTTCCGTCGGGGAGATGAGGCGGAAGGGCCGGCCTGCGGGAACCGCTCCGGCCAGGGTTACCAGGGTCCCCCGCCAGATCTTGGTTGAATACCCCCCCTCCAGAACCCCCTCAATCCGGCCGGGGGGAGCTTCCAGGGCCACCCGGATATCCTGCCGGATCAGCGTTCCTTCGATCCGGAGGTCCAGCGAATCCACAAGGATATCCTGATAGATCCCTTTCTTGAGGCGGGCCCGGAGCTCCACTGCCGTGTCCTTTTTTTCCGAATCGAGACCGGCGGCGAGGTCGAGGCTTCCGGCCTGCACCTTTTCCCAGGATACATTTCGCCCTTGACCAGCCACCTGCCCGGTCCACTTTTTATTCCGCCACCGGACCCACCCCCGGGCCGACCCGCTGCCGCGGCCTTCGGGCAGCAGGGGGGCAATATCCGCAATCCGGGCCTCGAAATTCAGCCGTTCGTCCAGCATCCCATCGGCCGCCAGGGTGAAGCCCCGGCCCTGCAGTTCGGCCTTTTGAACGGTCAGACGTCCGTCCTGCCAGTCAGCCACCAGCAGGCCTTTCAGGGATCTCTTCTGAAACTCGCTGTCGAGCAGGCGCATATTCAAATCCCCCCGGGGCCGGCCCTTCGCGGACCAGCGCCAGCCGCCTTCCAAGTCCAGGTTGACGAGGCCCGGTGTGCGGGGATCGAAGACCTCCGGCCGGAGGTCCCGACCGGACAGGGAACCCTGGAGCGTAAAATCCTCTTGCCAGCCCAGGGCCACTCGCCCCTTGATTACTCCCTTCAGCCAGTCACCCCGCTCGAGAGCGACCTCCACTCCGGAATCGTCCCCCTGATAGGCGCCGGCTATTTGGAATTTCTGCCAGGAGGAAGGATTGTTTTTCAGGTCGAAACGGCCCCTGTAGCCGGAAGGGGTCCCCTCAAAAAGGAAATCGCCGCTCAGCCTGACCGGGAGCTTCAGTTCGGGAGACAGATCGGCTTCGGCCACTTGGAGATCGACCCGAAGGCGGGTCCCTTCGGCCACGAAAATGATCGCCCCCCGGCCGGCGGCCGTCCCTTTCCGGCCTGGTACCCGAATCGCAGCCCGGGTCAAGTCGATCCGGTGGGGGCCGACGGCCGCCTGGGCCTGAAGGGCCAGGCGTTCGGCGGATCCCGCGCGGCCGGTCACCGTCAGCGCCCCGGCCATCTGGACGGGAGAGCGGCCCGGCTTAAGCCGGGCCTGAAGGTAAAGTCGATCCATCCCGGCCAGGGGCGCGGCGGGGGTAAAAAAGGCCTCCAGATGCAGGGAAGGGGCCCAAAGGCCCAGGCCCAGGGACCCTGCCAGGCGACCGGAAGTGAAGTCCATTTTCAGGGGATTGACGGCCGGATAGAGGAAGAGACCCACCGCCCATTGCACGATCAGCAGGCTCAAGGCCGCCAACGCGAAGAAGCAGGGCGGGGGC
>JALOOY010000165.1 GCA_025454185.1 Thermodesulfobacteriota bacterium | reverse complement strand
GCTATTGATTATACCTTTTAGCAAACGGCATTCCAAGATTGCCAGACCCCAATAGCGAAAAGGGTTCGGCCGGGCCGCCTTTCGATAAAAATCCAATAATTTTAGTGAATTGGTGCGGACAGGGGGGAATCCCGGTCTCTTCCCTCAAGGCAGGCAGGGGATCTTAATTCTTCTGAATTGCGGGAAAAGGCTCCTGTCTAAGGATGCAACCGCCCTTGACAAGCCTTGCCGCTTCCCGCGAGATCTAGATGGAATATCAATCGCTTGGATTTATCCGACCGGATGTTTACAAAGCGAAAAAGGTTGCATCTTTCGGGATTAATCAAAAATGGCCCGAGAAGTCCATTCTGATATTTCCCTGGGAGCCGAAACCGGATGACCGAACCCAGGATATGGAGAATGCCTCATTGTTCCCCCCAATCACCGTCAACAAAAAGGCAGGGAAATGCCCCCGGCCCGGCTCCTGGTTTCTTTTTTCTATTCTTTCGGCTACTGCTTCCCCAGCACCTCCCGCTTGATGCGGTTGATGTGCCCCCGGCCGGAGCCCTTGACCTCGCAGCCCAGTTCGAAATAGCGGCGGATCTGGTCGTCGTTCAGGACCCCGAAGCAGTCCACGATGGCCGCCGGGCGGCCGACCCAGGCCACGACCTGATCGGGGTCCAGCTTCAGATAATCCTGGTGGCGCACGGCGAGCACCACGGCGTCTGCTCCGCGCAGGGCCGCCGGCAGGTCCTGGGAGACCCGGGAATGAGCCAGGCCTTCCTGGTTGCGGAAGAAGCGGGACCAACTGTTGTGGGTGGGATACTGGTCCTGGTTCTCCAACTCCCACCAGTGGTCCACGTAGGGGTCGTGGACCCGCACCTCGGCCCCCATCTCGGTCAGCTTGCGCACCAGGATCTCCGAGCCGCTGTAGCGGGTGTCGCCCACGTCTTCCCGGTAGGAGATGCCCAGCACGGTGATCAGCGAGGAGGCCACGATGCGGTTGCGGTTGCGCAGGGCATCGCGCACCAGTTGGGCCGCGTGCAGGGCCCGGGTATCGTTGATGTTGATGGCCAGGGGCGTGATCTGGAAGATGTCGTCCTGAAAGCCCATGAGGTGCTTGTAGGACCAGAGCCCCAGGCCGCCATCCTTGGGCAGGCAATAGCCGCCGATGCCCGGACCGGGAAAGAGGATATTGCTGTGGGTGGGCCGGACCTTGATGGCCTCGATCACCTTCAGCAGGTCCACGCCGTTGCGCTCGGCGAAGAGGGTCCACTCGTGCATGAAGGCCAGCATGGCGGCCCGAAAGCTGTTTTCCACGATCTTGCAGGTCTCGCTCTCCACCGGGCGGTCCAGGACCGTCAGGGGATACTTCTCCACCTCGATCACCTCGGAGAGGAATTTTACCACCCGCTCCCGGGCCTCGTCGTTGATGCCGCTGCAGACCCGCCAGAAATTGCGGATGGAGGAGACATATTCCTTGCCGGGCATGACCCGCTCGAAGCTGTGGGCCAGCAGGGGTTCGCTGGGGATGCCCCGCTCCTCGAAGGCCTTCTTGACAAAGGGATAGGCGATGTATTCGGTGGTCCCCGGCGGCACGGTGGTTTCGATCAGCACCATGGCGGCGGCCGGGACCTTCTGGCCGATGACCTTGAAGCTTTCCTCCAGGGCCCGAATCTCGGCGTTGCCGCTCTTGACGTTGCCCAGTTCCTCCTTCAGGAAGTCGCACTGCACGTCCACCACCACCACGTCGGCCAGGGTCAGGGCCTCCATGGTATAGGTGGCGGTGAGGGTCTTCTTTTCGTTCACGCAGCGGCCGATGAGCAGGTCCACTTCCGGGTCCTCGGCCTTCACCGGGCTGAGCCCCCGGTTGAGCAGGGGGATCTTCCAGTAGGACCGCGGGCTGGGGCGCTGGACCCCGATGACGAACTTGCCCGGCGTCCCGTCGGGCCGCAGCGAATCGGCCACCACGGCGGCCATGACGGCGCCCACGAAGCCCACGCCCATGACCACGACGATCTCCCGTCCCAGGGCGCGCTGCTCCCGCACCAGTTCCTTGATGCGTTGAACCTCCACTTCCTCATCCAGGGCGGCCGGCAGGGGAAAACGTTCTCCGGTCGGGGCCAGGGAAAATTGCATAACAACTCCTTTCCGACTTTTATGAAATTTAAGATTCTTTGCGTTCTTGGCGTCTTGGCGGTGAATTTCTTGGTACTAGATCCCATAATTTGGGCTACGTATACGCTGAAATAAAATGCTGAACGTAACCACCCTGGGTGAAGCCCAGCAGCACCTCGTCATGCCGGTGGAAACCGGCATCCAGGGGGGAATGGACTCGTGCCGGCCCCTGGCTTATCCCGCTCCTAAAGCGTGACCAGGGCAGGCTCCGCCAGGATGACCAGCGGGGTGGTTATAATTACAAAATAGACCACCAAGGCTCAAGAACACCTTTTATAATCAGCTCGATCGATAGAATTCGGCGATCTTTTCCACCACGTACTCCAGCTCTTCCCGGGTCAGTTCCGGGAAAATGGGCAGGGCCAGCACTTCCCGGGCCGCCTGCTCCGCTTGGGGAAAATCCCCGGGATGGTAGCCCAGATAGGCAAAGCAGGGCTGGAGGTGAAACGGGACCGGATAGTAGACCTCCGTGCCGACGCCCCGGTCTTTCAGGAAGGCCTGCAGGCCTTGCCGGTCCCGGACCCGAACCACGTATTGATTATAAATATGGCCGTCATAATCGCCCGACGTCCTCCCGGAAAAAGCCGGGGGCGGGATGACCAACCCCCGGGCGGGCAGGCCGGTGGCGGTCAAAAGACGATCATAGGCCTCGGCATTTTCCCGACGGCAGCCGGTCCAGCGCTCCAGATAAGGCAGTTTGACCAGCAACACCGCGGCCTGCAGGGTATCCAAACGGAAATTGCCCCCCACCAGGTCATGGATATAGCGCCCGGAGGCCCCGTGGACCCGGAGCTTTCTCAGCTTATCGGCGGATTCCGGATTATCTGTAACAATCATTCCGGCATCGCCCACCCCGCCCAGATTTTTTGTGGGATAAAAGGAGTAGCAGACCAGATGATCCCCATAAGCGCCGACTTCCGGGTCAGGGCTTCCGGCCCCGATGGCCTGGGCGGCGTCCTCGATGATCGGGAGATTGTACTCCTTGGCCAGGCGCTGAAAGGCCGGCAGGTCGGCGGACTGGCCGTAGAGATGGACGGGCAGGATCGCTTTGAGACGTTCGGCGGTCGGGGTTCGGCGGTCGGCGTCAGGGAACCAATTTCCAGAAGGGAGCGGGTACAGACCGGGGTCCCGGTCGAGGTAGGCCCGGATGGCCTTCTCGGCTCCCGACGGATCCAGGTTGAAGCTTAGCGGGTCGATATCGGCCAAGAGCGGCACGGCCCCCAGTCGGGCAATGACCCCGGCCGTGGCAAAGAAGGAGAAAGGGGTGGTCAGGACCGCGTCCCCCGGCCCGACACCAAGGGACATGAGGGCCAGCAGCAGGGCATCCGTCCCGGAGGATACCCCGACCGCCTCCTTTTTGTGCACCACGGCGGCGACCTGTTTTTCCAGCTCCGTCACCGCCGGACCGAGGATAAACCGGCCCGAATCGAGCACCGCACGAACCGCCGCCTCGATTTCCGGCTTCAGCTCCCGGTGCTGCCTGCTGAGATCAAAAAAAGGTAATACCTTGGTCATATTTTAAACACGTCCCTAAACTCCGGAACCTGTCCCGCCCAATGACGGGATCAGGGGAGGGGGTAAAGTTTTGGTGATTTGAATTTTGGTCATTTGAATTTGTTTCGGATTTCGGGTTTCGAATTTACCCGTTATTCAACCCGTTCCATACCCTTCCGGATGCCCCTCATGCCATTCCCAGGCCGATTGGATGATCCCCCGCAGGTCCGGGAATTGCGGTTCCCAGCCCAGGTAACGACGGGCCCGCTCGGCCGAGGCCACCAGCACCGCCGGATCACCGGCCCGGCGGGGACCGACGGCATAGGGTATGTCCACCCCGGTCGCCTCCGCGGCCTGCCGGACGACCTCCAGGACCGAAAATCCCTGGCCGTTGCCCAGGTTGAAGATACTCACCGGGAGGTTTTCCAGGCGCTCCAGGGCCAGCACATGGGCCAGGGCCAGGTCCCGGATATGAATATAATCCCGCAGGCAGCTCCCGTCCGGCGTGGGGTAATCCAGGCCGAATACCGTGAGGCCCTCGCCGGGAGGCGTGGCCTTGCGCCCCTGTTGGCGCAGGGCCTGATCCAGGACCAGGGGGATCAAGTGGGTTTCGGGATGGTGGTCTTCCCCGCAGTCCGGGGCGGCCCCGGCGGCGTTGAAATAACGGAAGGTGACATAGCGTAACCCATAGGCCTGACGGTAGGTCTCCAGGGCCTGTTCAAAGATCAGTTTCGAAAGGCCATAGGGGTTGATGGGCGCCGTGGGATGCTCCTCGGTGATCGGCGACTCCCGGGGTTCGCCATACACCGCGGCGGTGGAGGAAAAGATGATGTTTTTCACACCACATAAGCGCATGACCCGGAGCAGGGCCAGTCCCTGGACTACGTTATTTAAAAAATATTTTTCAGGATCGCTGACGGATTCCCCCACCAGGCAATAGGCGGCCATGTGGACGACACCGGCAACGGCGTGTTTCTTGAAAATATCTCCCAGCAGGACCGGATCACCCAGGTCTCCCTGGTAAAAAGGGATCCCCGGCGGAACAGCCGCGCGGTGTCCCTCGGTCAGGCTGTCCAGCACCACGACCCGGTGTCCCCTTGCCAGCAGGGTCCGGCAGACGACGCTGCCGATGTAACCGGCCCCGCCCGTAACCAGAACTTCACTCATTTTTTTCTCCAGGTGGAATACTTGACGATGCACCAGAGGGCCCGCACCCCGTCCTTCCAATTTATCTTTTTGCCCTCGGCATAGGTGCGCCCCGTATAGGAGATGCCCACCTCGTAGATCCGGCACTCGGTGCGGGCGATCTTGGCCGTGATTTCCGGCTCGAAGCCGAAACGTTTTTCTTCCAGGCGGAGGGACCGCAAGACCTCCCCCCGGAAGACCTTGTAGCAGGTTTCCATGTCCGTCAGATTCAGGTTGGTGAACATGTTGGACAACAGTGTTAGAAAGCGGTTACCCAGATAGTGCCAGAAATACAGCACCCGGTGGGGCTCTCCGCCCATGAACCGGGACCCGTACACCACGTCCGCCTTCCCGTCCAGGATAGGTCTGAGCAGTTTGGGATATTCCTGCGGGTCATATTCCAGATCGGCATCCTGGATCAGGATGATCTCCCCCCGGGCGTTTTGAAACCCGCTTTGCAGGGCCGCC
>JALOOY010000164.1 GCA_025454185.1 Thermodesulfobacteriota bacterium | reverse complement strand
TTTCCAATGATTTATAATCATCGGCGAGGTATTTTTAACTTCCACGAATTCCATAATTTAATATATAAATATATGGCGCAAAAAAAAACTCCCGAAATATCGGGAGCTCTTTTTTTATTCAATTGCGATGTATCGTTCATTTATTTTTTTCTCCATAAGCCGCACAAAAGACCTACCTTCAGGACCCTGGCAGACAGGCACGCCTTCCCTTCTCGGACCATCCCGCCGCCAAGCCCTTTTCGGGCCATCAATCCTTTTTCCCCTCATACAGGTAGGTAATCCCACCCGTCAAGGCAAATTTACCGGCCTCCTGGAAGCCGGATGCCCCTATCTCCCGCACGAAATCCGACGGATAGGGAAACCGCATGATGCTCTCGGCCAGATACTGGTAGGCCTCGGGGTTGCCGGTAAAGATTTTAGCCAGTCGGGGCAGCCAGCGGTGCAGGTAGAAAAAATATACCCTGCGGAAAAGGTCTCCCTGGGGGGTGGTAAATTCGAGGATCGAGAAGCCGCCGCCGGGGACCAGGACCCGCTGGACTTCGGCGAAGACCCGGGCCCGGTCCGGCATGTTGCGAATACCGAAGGCCACGGTGACGGCGTCGAAATGCCCGTCGGGGAAAGGAAGGTTCAGGGCGTCGCCCTGCAGGAGGCGGATGCGGTCCGCCAGGCCGGCCCGGATGATCTTGGGCCGGGCGGCCTGGAGCATGGGGGCGGCGAAGTCCAACCCGGTGACCATGATTGCGGGGTGGCAGCGGGCGGACTCCAAAGCCACGTCCCCGGTGCCGGTGGCCAGGTCCAAAAGGCGGTACGTTTGGAAAAAACGGAGCCGACGGACCAGGAAGCGGCGCCAGTAGACGTCCCGCCCGGCGCTCAAAAAATGGTTGAGGAAATCGTAACGGTCGGTGATGGTGGAGAAGATTCGGCGGACCTGCTTGACGCGGGCTTCATCCGAGACTTCCGGTGCGGGTTCCATGGGAAGGTCTAGAGAAAAAAACGAACGTCCGACAGCGAACGTCCGACAGCGAACATCGAATACGGAGTAGGGAAAAAGAACGAAATCCCGCCGGGGCGGGATTTCGTTTTAAAATTGGGATTTATCGCCTTTTCATTCAATGTGGGACGTTCGCTGTTGGCTGTTCAATGTTCATTCGGTTTTCTCGGTCTCGGCCTTGGATTCCTTGTCCTTGTCCTTGGAGATAAGTCCCTTGACCTTCTCCATGGCCTCGGCGGCCTTGCCCTTTTTCTTCTTGGTCTTGGCCTCTTCCTGGCGGCCGATCAGTTCGATGACGGAAATGGGAGCGGCATCGCCGTGCCGGAAGCGCAGTTTGGCGATCTTGGTGTAGCCGCCGTTGCGGTCCAGGTAGCGGTCTTTGATCTCCCCGAACAGTTTATGGACCACGTCCTTATCCCGAATGAACGCCAGGGCCTGGCGCCGAGCATGCAGATCTCCCTTCTTGGCCAGGGTGATCATCTTTTCGGCTTCCATGCGCAGTTCTTTGGCCTTGGCTTCGGTGGTTTCGATGCGCTCGTGTTCCAGCAGCGAGGTGACCATGTTGCGCATCAGGGCCAGCCGGTGGCTGCTGGTGCGACTCAATTTTCTTCCGGCACAGTTATGTCTCATTTTCGCTTTCCTTCGTCTCTTCCAGGGGAGGGGGAACGAAGCCGTCGAGCTTGACGCCCAGGCCCAGCCCCATCTCCTCCAGTATGGCTTTGATCTCGTTGAGGGACTTCCGTCCAAAATTCTTGGTTTTCAGCATTTCGGATTCGGTCTTCTGCACCAGCTCCCAAATGTAGCGGATATGGGCGTTCTTAAGGCAGTTGGCCGAGCGAACCGAGAGCTCCAGTTCCTCCACACTCTTGTAGAGGTTGGGATTGATCTGGTCTTCGCCGGTTTTTTCCTCTTCCCCGCCCGACTCCTCCCGGCCCTCTTCAAAATTGATGAAGATGGTCAACTGTTCCTTCAGGATCTTGGCCGCTACGGCCACGGCGTCTTCCGGGGTAATGCTCCCGTCGGTCCAGACCTCCAGGGTCAACTTGTCGTAATCGGTGATCTGGCCCACCCGGGCGTTGGAGACCACGTAATTCACCTTGACGATGGGGGAGAAAGCGGCATCCAGAAAAATCGTCCCCAGGGGGGCCTCTTCGTTCTTGTTCCGCTCCGCCGGCAGATACCCTTTCCCGCTCTTGACCTGCAGTTCGGCCTTGAATTGCCCGTCGGCGGACAGGGTGGCGATCAACTGGTCGGGGTTGAGGACCTCCACCAGCGGGTCCCCGGTAATCTGCCGGGCCGTGACGGGTCCCTCGCCGCTGGCCGAAATGCGCACCGTGCGCGCCTCATCGCCCGGCACCTTTAAACGCACCATCTTCAAATTCAAAATGATATCGGTCACATCCTCGACCACGCCGGGGATGGTGGAAAACTCGTGCAGGACGCCTTCGATCTTGGCCGAAATGGTGGCGGCCCCCTGCAGGGACGAAATCAACACCCGCCGCAGGGAATTTCCGATGGTGATGCCGTAGCCCCGCTCCAGGGGTTCGCAAATGAACTTCCCGTAGGAACGGCTGTGGCCATCGGGATCCACTTCCAGCCGTTTAGGTTTTATCAGTTCTTTCCAGTTTCGATGCATAGAATCTCCTCAGGCCTTTCCGGGTAAGGTTAAAAGCTACTTGGAGTAGAGCTCTACGATCAACTGTTCCTGGATGGGCATAGTCAGATCCTCCCGTTGAGGATAGGCCTTCACCGCACCGGAAAATTGGGCTTTATCCAATTCGAGCCATCCCGGGACACCTCGGCGCGCCACGGCCTCCAGGGCTTCCACGATGGCGGCCACCTGGCGGCTCTTCTCGCGGACGGCAATGGTATCCCCCAGTCTGATTTGATAGGAGGGGATATCCACCTTCCGGCCGTTCACCTGAAAATGCCGGTGCCGCACCAGGTGGCGGGCCTGGTTGCGGGAATTGGCAAATCCCAGCCGGTAGATGACATTATCCAGCCGGCGTTCCAGCAGGACCAGCAAATTAGTCCCGGTGATGCCTTTCATGCGATCGGCCTGTTGAAACGTACCGCGGAACTGGTTTTCCAGCAACCCGTACATCCACTTGACCTTTTGTTTTTCCCGGAGTTGGATCGCATATTCGGATTGCTTGCTCCGCCCCTGGCCGTGCTGTCCGGGCGGATAATTACGCCGGTCTATGGCGCACTTGTCGGAATAACAGCGGTCCCCTTTCAGGAACAACTTCATATTTTCTCTGCGGCATAAGCGGCAGACGGAATCCCTGTATCTGGCCAAACTCTTCTCCTCCGGCTTTCTCTGGGTTATTGGAATAGGGCCGGCGCTAGACCCGGCGTCTCTTGGGCGGACGGCACCCGTTGTGCGGAATGGGGGTCACGTCCCGAATCAACTGCACCGAGAACCCGGCGGCCTGCAAGGCCCGCAGGGCGGCCTCGCGGCCGGCGCCCGGTCCCTTGACAAACACGTCGATCGTCCGCATGCCGTGTTCCAGGGCCTTCTTGGCCGCCTCTTCCGCCGCCAGTTGGGCGGCAAAAGGGGTGCTTTTCCGGGAGCCCTTGAAGCCCTGGGTCCCGGCGCTGGCCCAGGAGACCACGTTGCCGATGGGATCGGTGATGGTGACGATCGTATTGTTGAAGGTGGACTGGATATGCACCACGCCCACCGGTATGTTCTTCTTTTCTTTCTTCTTTTTGACGATTTTCTTGGTATCCTTGGCCATAGGTCCCCCCGGTTATTTCTTTTTCTTGCCGGCCAGTGTCCGGCGCGGTCCTTTGCGGGTACGGGCGTTGGTGTGGGTCCGCTGCCCGCGGGCCGGCAGGGATTTGCGGTGCCGCAGCCCGCGATAGGTCCCCAGGTCCATGAGGCGCTTGATGCTCAGGGAGACCTCCCGCCGCAGATCGCCCTCGACCTGGCAGGTGGCGTCCACGACCTTCCGGATGCTGGTCACCTGCGCCTCCGTCAAGTGGTCGGTCTTGGCATCCTCGGGCACCTGGGCTTCGGCTAAAATCTTACGGGAGGTGGCCCTCCCGATCCCATAAATATAGGTCAGGGCGACCTCGATCCTTTTATTCTTCGGCAAGTCGATACCGGCTATTCTGGCCAATTGGGTCCTCCCCCTTATCCCTGGCGCTGTTTGTGCTTGGGGTTTTCACAGAGGACCCGCAGCACGCCCTTGCGCTGGATGATTTTGCACTTCGAGCATATTTTTTTCACGGACGCTTTCACTTTCATAGTTTCCTCATTTCCTTACTTGGCCCGATAAACAATCCGGCCCCGATTAAAATCGTAGGGAGAAAGGCCTACCGTCACCCGGTCACCCGGCAATATTTTGATGAAGTGCATGCGCATCTTGCCGGAAATATGGGCCAGGACCCGGTGACCATTGGCCAGTTCCACCCGGAACATGGCGTTGGGCAGGGTCTCCACCACCGTACCTTCTACTTCAATCGCGTCTTCTTTGGCCATAATCCCTTTAAAATAATGGGTGGTCGGAATCAGGCTGACTCAATATGCGGCAGCCGTTTTCGGTAACAGCGACCGTATGTTCGAAATGGGCCGACAGGCTGCGGTCTCTGGTCACCGCCGTCCAGCCGTCGGACAGGATTTCCACCTCAAAACCGCCGGCGTTGACCATGGGCTCGATGGCCAGCACCATGCCCGCTTTCAAAACCGGACCCCGGCCGGGTTCACCGAAATTCGGGATCTGCGGATCTTCATGGAGGGCCCGGCCGATGCCGTGGCCCACAAAATGGCGCACCACGGAATATCCTCCGGCCTCCACCCGTTCCTGCACGGCAGCGGAGACGTCTCCCAGACGGTTACCGGCCTTAACCTGGGCCAAACCGGCGAAAAGGGCCTCCCGGGTGACCCGGATCAATGCGCTGGCCTGGGGCGAAACCGCCCCCACAGCCAGGGTCAGGGCCGCATCGCTGAAATAGCCGTCCCGATAAACCCCGAAATCCAGGCTGACAATGTCCCCTTCCGCCAAGCGGCGTTCGGAGGGAAAGCCATGGACCACCTCTTCGTTGACCGAGACACAAAGGCTGTAGGGAAACCCGTGATAGCCTTTGAAAGCGGGCTTCACCTTCCGGTCCACACAGAGCCGGTAGGCCAGTTGGTCCAATTCCCGGGTGCTAACGCCCGGCCGCACCCGGCCCTGGACGGCCTGGAGAATTTCAGCCAAGACCCGGCCCGAGACGACCATCTTCTCGATCTCGGCGGAGGTCTTAATGGATATCATCGGCCGGCTGAAGGCGCCTCTTCCACCCTTAGGCCAGGGTCTGGACGATAT
>JALOOY010000163.1 GCA_025454185.1 Thermodesulfobacteriota bacterium | reverse complement strand
GTTACCCTTTTCCGGGGAATGTCCGCGAACTCGAAAATGAAATCGTTCGGGCCATGACGCTGGTAGGTAAGGAGGAAGAAATCGGCCCCCGGCACCTGTCGGCAGCCGTCAGAGGGGGAGGACTGGTCGCGACGCCGGCCTCCAACGGCTCCATCCAGAATCAGACCGAGCAGTTGGAAAAGAACATGGTCGTTCAGGCCCTGCAGGAGAGCCGGGGCAACCGGACCAAAGCGGCCCAGAAACTGGGTCTGAGCCGGCGGGGCCTGCTGAACAAGATCAAACGCTACGATCTGGAATGAGAGGCCGACGCCTTGTCTAAGCCGGCCTGTGCGGGGATCATCCTGGCGGGGGGGCGGAGCACTCGCTTGGCGGGGCGGAACAAGGCCCTGATCAACGTGGGGGGGCAGACGATTCTGGACCGGCTGGCGGCCTTACTGTCCTCTTTTTTCAAGCCGCTCATCATCGTTACCAACCAGCCCCGGGAGTACCTCCTCCGGGAGGAGATGATCGTCACCGACCTGCTTGATCTGCGGAGTTCGCTTACCGGCATCTACTCCGGGCTGTTTCACGCCCCCACCTCCCATGCCTTTGTGACCGGCGGAGATATGCCTTATCTCAAGGAAGAAATGGTGACCCTCATCCTGGAATACCTGGAACCGGGGTGGGATGTGGTCGTCCCGGTCACTGCGGCGGGTTATCAGCCGCTGGTGGCCGTCTATTCCCGGCGTTGTCTGCCGGTCATGGCCCGCCATCTGGCCTGTAACCGCTGTAAGGTTTCGGGTTTTTTCTCCGAAGTCCGGGTAAGGGAAGTCCCGGAGAGCCGCCTGCGGGAAGTGGACCCCGAATTGACTTCCTTCTTCAACATCAATACCCCGTCCGATCTGGATAGACTGTCTGCCCCAGCCGGTCCTTGATCAATTTTTATTAATAAGGTAAAATTATATTTTACCCTTACGCTGTTCAGTGACACCTGCGTGAAAATAAATCACGGAGTTCCGTACTTGTCATCCTGGCCCAGGCCAGGATCCAGGGTAGTCCAGGTTCCACCAAGCTCTGGATGCCGGATCGAGTCCGGCATGACGGCAGAAGACCAATGCATTAAAAGGTGATCCAAGGAGTCTTTATGCCGGAATGGGAAACGGTTATCGGGCTGGAAGTCCACGCCCAGTTGTCTACCCACAGCAAGATTTTTTGCGGTTGTTCCACCCGCTTCGGGGCTGAGCCCAATACGCACACCTGTCCGGTCTGTCTGGGACTGCCCGGATCTCTGCCGGTACTCAACAAGAAAGCCGTGGAATACACCCTGCGGATGGCCCTGGCCACCGGCTGCCGTATTGCCCCGCTCAGCCTCTTTGCCCGGAAAAATTATTTTTATCCGGACCTCCCTAAAAACTACCAGATATCCCAATATGAGCTGCCCCTGGCCGAAGCCGGGACCGTAACCATCCAGGCCGGGGGGACGGTCAAGGAGGTGGGACTGACCCGGATCCACCTGGAAGAGGACGCCGGCAAGCTGATTCATGACGAAGTCCAGCCGGTGAGCTATGTGGACTACAATCGGACCGGGGTGCCTCTGATGGAAATCGTCAGTGAACCGGACCTGCGGACACCGGAAGAGGCGGGGGAATACCTCCGGCGCTTGCGGGAGATCCTGCGCTACCTGGACATCTGCGACGGGAACATGGAGGAAGGCAGCTTTCGCTGCGATGCCAACATTTCCCTGCGGCTCCGCGGGGCGGAGCGGCTGGGGACCAAGATCGAATTGAAAAACATGAACTCTTTCCGGCACGTGGAAAAGGCCCTGGAGTTTGAGATCCGCCGCCAGCAGGCCGTCCTGGAGGATGGCGGTACGCTGGTCCAGGAAACCCGGCTGTGGGACGCGGCCCGGGGCATTACCCAAACCATGCGGGGCAAGGAAGAAGCCCATGACTACCGCTATTTCCCCGATCCGGACCTGGTGCCCGTTGCCGTGGAGGCGGCCTGGATCGAGGAAATCCGCCGAAGTCTGCCGGAGCTGCCGGAAGCCCGCCGCCGGCGTTTGGTCAGCCAGTACGGCCTTTCCGAAAACGATGCGGAGGCCCTGACGACCTCCAAGGGCCTGGCGGACTACTTTGAAGCCTGCGCGCAGGGCCATCCCCAGCCCAAGACCGTCGGGAACTGGATCATGGTGGAATTGACGCGGGAATTGAAACGGGACGACCGGGAGATCGAGTCCTGTCCGGTGCGGCCGGCCCAGTTGGCCGCCCTCTTGAACCTGACCCAGAAAGGGGCCATCAGCGGCAAGATCGCCAAATCCGTCCTGGAGGAGATGTACCGCACCGGGGACGATCCCCAGGTCGTTATAGACCGCCAAGGGCTGGTGCAGATGACCGACAGCGGGGCCATCGCTGCCGTGATCGTCGAGGTGCTGGCCGCCCATCCGGCCCAGGTCGCCGATTACCGGGCCGGCAAAGCCAAGGTCTTCGGTTTCTTCGTAGGCGAGGTGATGAAGCGGACCCGGGGCCAGGCCAATCCCCAACGGGTCAACCAACTGCTGAAAGAGAAGCTGGGATCCTGAGGATTCATTCACCAAAATTTTTAGTTCACCGCGAAGACGCAAAGAACGCAAAGGGTGCTATTTTTCTTTGGCGGGACGCCAAAGAAAGGCCGCTCAACTCGCGTTGAGCTTCATCCCGACTGAGGCGGCCGGTTCTTTCATAGAATCGGCGGAAGCCGATCTTTTCAAAAATCGGATTCTTTGCGTTCTTGGCGCCTTTGCGGTGAAAAAGATTTTCATAATTTTGGTCAGAAGGAGCGTAGCCCATGATCAAGACCATTGCCTGGCAGGACAATCGGGTCGTCATGATCGACCAGCGCAAGCTGCCCCGGGAAGAGATTTACGTAGTCTGCTCCGATTACCGGCAGGTCATCGAGGCCATCAAAGCCATGGTCATCCGTGGTGCCCCGGCCATCGGCCTGGCGGCGGCCTTGGGGGCGGCCCTGGGCGCTCAAGGCATTGCCGCCCGGGATCCCGGGGAGTTCCGGCAGCGTTTTGAGGAGATTTGCCGGGAGATCGGGAAGGCCCGGCCGACGGCGATCAACCTGGCCTGGGCCCTGGAAGGGATGCTGGCCAAGGCGGAAAGCGCCGCGGGCCGCGGGGTAAGCGGGATCAAAAATCTGCTGGTCCGGGAGGCCCGGCGCCTGGTGTCCCAAGACGTGGCCATCAACCGGGCTTTGGGCCGGGCCGGGCAGGAAGTGATCCGGGACGGCGACACGATCCTGACCCACTGCAACGCCGGGGCCCTGGCCACCGGCGGGTACGGGACGGCCCTGGGGGTGATCCGGGCGGCCCGGGCGGCCGGGAAGAAGGTCCGGGTCTTGGCCGACGAAACCCGCCCCTTCCTCCAGGGGACCCGCCTAACCGCCTGGGAACTGGCCCGGGACCGTATTCCGGTGACCCTGATTACGGACAGCATGGCCGGCCACTTCATGAAAAAAGGGCTGATCGACCGGGTGATCGTCGGCGCGGACCGCATCGCCGCCAACGGCGACACGGCCAACAAGATCGGCACCTATTCCGTGGCGGTCCTGGCCCGGGCGCACCGGATCCCTTTTTACGTGGCCGCCCCCTGCTCGACCATCGACCCCCGGATCAAGACCGGCAAGGCCATCCCCATCGAAGAGCGCGACGAAAAAGAGGTGACCCACTGGGCCGGGCAATGCCTGGCTCCGGCCGGCATCCAGGTCCTGAACCCGGCCTTCGACGTGACCCCGGCTTCCTATATTACCGGCATCATTACCGAGCGGGGGCTGCTGCAGGCGCCCTTTGGGCGGAGCATTCGGGAAGCCTTGCGGGGAAAAGGGGAACAGATGGAAGCGGGAAGAAGGAGGAGGGAAGCAACTGCAAAATCTGGTAAAAAAACCAAGTGAGGAAGCATGGAATGATGGGAAAAACAAAGGACGAGGGATTTCAGAAGGTCCTTTCATTCTTCCACTAATCCAACCTGCCATTATTCCAATCGCTTGACGGCCTATGACACCCGGACCGCCATGCCTTTCTCCGGATTATAACCCAACATCTCGGCCGCGCTGCCCAGGCTGCGGGCGATTTCCAGGAAGCCGCTGCTGACGAAAAGGGCCAGCAGGCGGCCCGGCTTCTGCGGGGTGTAGTTTTTCTGGATTCCCCGTATAACCCGGCTCCCTATCCGAACCGTTATTTCATTTCCTCGAAAATACTTTCCGATTATTCCCCGGCTCAGGTCGGTGATGAGGTTTCCGAAACGGTCGGCATATATTACCTGACCCGGGAGGGTGCCTTTTTGAAAGGAAGGTTCGGGCCAGTCCAGCAGCAGGGGATCGGTAATCCGTTTTCCCAGGGCGGACGGGGAAAGGCCGCGGCTGATGTGGGCGGCGGCCGGGGCGAAAATGTCGCGACCATGAAAGGTGTTGGAAATCGGTTTTAGGAAAAACCGGAAATTGGACAGGTGAAAGACCTTGGCCTCCCGCTGGACCTGCAGGACGCGGGTAAAGAGGCCGTTATCGGGGCCGATCCAGTAGCGGCCTTTCGTCTGAACCAACAGCGGCCGCCGGTCGGAGCCCACCCCGGGATCCACCACGGCCAGGTGTATGGTACCCTGGGGAAAATAATCGGCTATCGCCGCCAGCTTGAAGGCGGCCTCCGGGAGCCTTTGGGGGGACAAGCCGTGGGTGATATCCACCAGGGAGGCCCGGGGATTGATCCCCAGGATGACACCCTTCATGATCCCCACGTAGGGGTCGTCCCAGCCGAAATCCGTGCTTAAGGTGATCACCGGCATGTTTGGACCTTTCTGGGCGGGCGAAGATTTCAGGCCCGGTCCCGGACGAACCGTTTGCGGCCTTCCTCGGCCTGGAACAGTCTCCCCCGCGAGGGTCCCGTCAGAACCAGCCTTTCAAGGCTTTCTTTTCGGCTGCTTGTCGAGTTTGTTTTTTGATTTTTGTTTCTGTTTTTGGGCATTCTGCTTCTGCCCCTTTTCCTTATTCTTCTTTCCGCCCTTGTCTCCCATGGTGGCTTCTCCTTAGTTTTTGAAATCAATCCCCGTTTAACTTACCGGCAGGGTTGGACCATTTGTTGCCTGGCGCCGCCGCTTTGCTTGGAAGCCCGGCAGCGGGGCTGACCGCGTCGAGATCCAACCCTCGGAAATTATAAACCGCCTTCACGAATACCTCAAGCCGGAAGAGCTATTTGGATCCGCGGGGCTAGCTGTCCGGTCCTTGATTCGGATCCGTTCACCTACCAGGCCGGGCTCTGGGTCTGTGAGCACCGCAACCCAATGATTGCCAATCTGGTGGCTTTTCG
>JALOOY010000162.1 GCA_025454185.1 Thermodesulfobacteriota bacterium | reverse complement strand
GCCGGTCGGCTTTGAGCGTCAGCAGCTCCGGATCTCCGGGCCCGGCGCCCACAAAATAAACTTTCATAAATCGCAACCTTATCTATTTAGCCTTTGAAAGTGGCTAAAAAAAAGACACATTCACCGCAAAGACGCCAAGAGCGCAAAGGTTCTAATTTTCCATTGGCAAGAATAGCCGCCAATGGCAACCCGCTCATTGCTTCGCGAATCTCGTCCCGCCGCAGGCGGCCTACTCCTTCATAAAATCGGCTTCCCCGATTTTATGAAAAATAAAGTTCTTGGCGTCCTTTGCGCCTTTGCGGTAAAAAAGATTTTTATAAGGTTAAAGTGTTTCGAATTTCGGATTTATTTTTTTGCCGCATGCACCAGGAGGATCGACAAATATCCCGCTTCCGGTCCTTCCTCCCGCAGTTTTCGCAGATCCGTTTCCAGGCGCTGGCCGGGCTGGCCGGCCCGGGCCACGAAGACCGCCTGGTCGAGCAGGTCCCGGTTTTGGAGCAGGTCCAATAATTTTTCCAGGCGCTTGCCGACCTTCATGAGAATTACCGTACCGCCCCGATCCAGGGCCTCTTCCACGGCCCGCAGGTCATCGGCGGTGGGGACGATGGTTACCGGAGCCTTGGCCTCGCCCACGGGAAAATCGGTCAGGGCCGCGGCGGCGCTGAAAGCCGTAACGCCGGGTACGGTAACCACCGCAACGTCGGGCAGGATGCCGCGCAGGGCCCGCAGGAGATAAATATAGGTGGAATACAAAAGTGGATCGCCCAGGGTCAGAAAACAGGCGTCTTCCCCGGTCTGCAGCACCTCGGCCAGCTCCCGGGCCGATTCCTGCCAGCGTCGGGCCAGTTCCTGCCGGTCGGTAACCATAGGGAAAACCAGCTCCTGCACCAGGGCGTCGGCGCGCAGCAAGCCGCCGGCAATGGCCAGGGCGGCGCTGCCCCCTTCGTCGCGGGCCTTGGGCACGAACACCCGCCGGCACTCCCGCAGCACCCGGGCCCCTTTCAGGGTCATCAGCTCCGGGTCTCCGGGACCGACCCCGATGCCGTACAGGGTTCCGGTTTTCTTGGGTTGCGGCAAGGTCATGTAAATCCTCTCAATTGATAATTGATTATTGGTCAAGCGGGACAATTACGTACTAAACGTCCAATTAACGCCTGCAGTGTCACACTCACAAAGCATGAAAATTATGCTCGATTGGAGTCTTTCGTAGGGGGGGATTTTATATCCCCCCGCCACTAGCCGCCCAGGGTAATTCCAGGGCGGGTGGGGATGAACCCCACCCCTACACCAAAAAAGAAACAAATTTTAAGCGTTGAATCTATTTTCGTCTAACCCCTTTTTACCAATATAAAAATCGTCCGGGAAGAAAGAGTCCGTTCCAATACGCTCCCCGGCTGCCAGTCCGTTATCCGTTCGCTGTCCAAGGTCAGGTCCTCACAGACATGGATTTCGTAATCTCTGAGCCTATCCCCCATGGTCTGTTTCAGCCATTCAAAAGACCGGGCCCGTCCTCCCAGGACGGCGATTTTTGCTGCGCCCGTCAGGGTGTCGGCTCCCGGGTCCGGGTCCTTCCCGTGGGCGTCGATGATCCGGGCGTCCAGCCAGTCCAGTCCCAGCCGGGCAAAGGCCGCCTGGACGGAGCTGATCCCCGGTATGATCCGGCAGCGCTCCGGCCCGAAGCGCCGGATGATCGGTTTGGCCAGACTGGCCAGGCCGGGGTCGCCGGTGACCAGGACCGCCACCCGTTTTCCGGCCCGCAGGGTGATCGCCTCCAGGACTTGTTCAATCTTGGCGTCCACCCGGATCATTTCCGCCGGGTGCTGCGGAAAAAGGTCCAACAACCGCTGGGCGCCCACCAGAACCTCGGCCAGCGCTACGGCCTTGACGGCTGCGGCGGTCAGGTAGTCAGGATGGCCGGGGCCGCAGCCCACGATGGCGATGGTTGGCGTCAGGCCCACGGACCCAAGTCCCCGGCGCCGCCCAAGCGGTCGCCCTGCAGGTTGATCAGGACTACAGCCATATTTATCACGCCCTCGGTTTTTTCAACCACGGCCTCCAGGACACGCTGGGCCAGCATGTCGGCCAAGGCCGGCCGGGTGTCATCCGGCCATTCCGCCAGAAAACCCTCGACGGTTGTGCCCTGGACAGCTTGCCCCGGGAAATGCCGCAGGGCGGTTTGCCGAACGAATGGTAATGCGCTTCCCGAGCGGGACGAGTGGGTGTCCCAGGCTCCCTGGGCCAACTTGACCAGCTTGCCGGGGTGGCCCAGCACCAGCAGCCGGGGGATTTTTTCCAAGACGGCCTGGTCCAGCATGTAGCCCCACTCGTTGCTGACCTCGATCACCTGTTCGGGACGAAGACGGAAGTGACGATGAGCGGCACGTTCCCCGATATGGCCCGGGACAAAGACGGGGTTCCGGACCCCTCCGGCCAGGGCCACCCGCAGGGAACAGCGCAGCGACTCCTGCAGGGCCGGACAACTGAAAGGCCGAACCCGGCCCGTAGTGCCCAAAATGGACAGCCCGCCCTGCACCCCTAATTTGGGATTGAACGTCTTGGCCGCCAGGGCCTGGCCGTCGGGTATGGAAACCGTCACCCGCAGGCCCCGGTTCGTGACTTCCCGCAGGGAATCCCGGATCATCTGCCGGGGTACCGGATTGATGGCGGCCTCCCCGGGAGGGACGGCCAGTCCCGGTTTGGTAACGACGCCCACCCCTTCCCCGGCCCGGAATTCTACCTCTTCCCCCGGCAGCCATTCGATCCGGGCCTTGACGATCGCCTGATGGGTAAGGTCCGGGTCATCGCCGGCGTCCTTGCGGACGGCCGCCTCGGCCCGGTCCGGCTCGCTCCGGCTCCAGACCACGGGGAAGCGCACCCGCTCGCCGTCCGGCAGGGCAATCTCTACTTTTTTTACCTCGGCAACACCGGTCAACAGCAGCGCTGCCGCTTTAGCGGCGGCAGCGGCACAGGCGCCGGTGGTGTAGCCGGAACGAAGCGAACTCATGGAGACCGCCTAAGCTTTTTTTCTTTTAGCCAAAAATTTTAAGAATTTTTGGCTAGCATCTCCAGCAATTCCCGCCGGGCCTCGCCGATGGTCAGGGGGATCTTTTTGAAGGGGATGCGGTCCTCGTGTTTCAATCGATAAATGAGTTCGGCGATCTGGGGCAGGCGCAGCTTGACCTGGGACATCTCCTCCGGGGCCGTCAGCACCTCCTCCGGGGTCCCGCCCCGCACGATCCTTCCCTGGCGCAGGATATAAAGCCGATCCAGAAAAAGAGGCACCAGGTCCACGCTGTGGGTGGCCATGACGATGGTAACCCGGCATTCCCGGTTCAGCCTGGTCAACAGGTCCATCATCTTGTATTCGCCCATGGGGTCCAGGCCGGCCGTGGGTTCGTCGAGTAGCAGCACCTCGTGCCCCATGGCCAGCAGGCCCGCGATGCAGATCCGCTTTTTCTGGCCGAAGCTCAGGTGGTGGATCGACTTCTTGGCGAACCCTTCCATCTCCACGTCGGCCAGGGCCCGGGTGACGCGCTGTTGGACTTCCTGTTCCGGAAATCCCATGTTGATGGGCCCGAAGGCCACGTCTTCGAAGACCGTGGAGGCGAAAAGCTGGTCGTCGGGATTTTGGAAGACCATGCCCATCTTACCATAAATCTCCTTGGCCGACAGGCGCTTGATGTCGGACCCGTCCAGGGTGACGCTGCCCTTGAAGTCCCGGATCAGCCCGTCCAGAATTTTCAGCAGGGTGGTCTTGCCCGAACCGTTGGCGCCCAGGAGCCCGATGAATTCTCCCTGGTGTACTATCAAGTTGATGTCGGTCAGGGCCTGGGTGCCGTCGGGGTAGTCGTAAACGATGTCGCGGGCCGAGATCCTTATGCGGTTATTTTCCATAAGATCCCGAAGAACGCGAGCCAGGCGCCGGAGGCCAGTATTTCCCCCCTTTTGAAAGACCGGTGTTTCAAAAGGGGAAGGTTTCCGTCGTAGCCCCGCTGGACCATGGAAACGGAGACGTTCTGACTGTGTTCGAAAACCTTGAGGATCAGGGAACCGGTCAGGGTGCCGAAGGATTGCAGGCCCCGGGCCGCCGTGACATAGCCGAAGCGGTTTTTCTGGGCCTGGTATATCACCTGGGCCTCTTCCAGCAGGACGAAGATGTAGCGGTAGGCGAACAGCAAAATTTCGATCAGGCCCTGGGGGACCTTGAACCAGGACAGGCCGGCCATGAACTGGGTAAAGGAGGTGCAGAAGCTCAGGATGGTTACGATGGATACGGCTCCGATAATCCGGGCGCCGAGGCGCAGGCCTTCCAGGAGACCGTCCTGGTGGGCCGCCAGGGGCAAGCCCCAGAAGGAGAAGGAGGCCAGCACCTCCCGGCCGGTGAAAAAGGTCTTCAACAGGACCAGCATCAGGATAATGAACAGGGGCTCCAGGAGACGGAGCAGGTAGACCTGGAAAGGAATGCGCATCTGCAGCAGCAGGACCGCGGAAACTCCGGCTATCAGCAGAGGGAAAACAAAGCCCTGGTGAGTCAGAACCAGGATCAGCAGGATCAGGGCCGTTCCCAGCTTCAGCCGGGGGTCCACCCGGGACAGCCGGTGGTCAGTCTGGAGATATTCGGACAGGATTTCCATTCAGGTCAGCCTTTGCGGGTCCTTGTTCATTTTCAGAGGCTTTTCGTTGATCAGGACACGCCAGTAATATCCGGCCACAAATCCGCCGACGGCCCCGGCCAGGAGAAAGAGGAAAAGCAGGAGATCGCCCTGATCAGTGTCGAGCAACGGGGTCCGGGCCTCCCGGCCCTGGTCTTTGGCGTATTTTTCAACGACCGTCTCGTCCACGCCGGGCCATTTCCCCTCCGTTGCCTCCGCCCCCACCCAGGCTGCCGAGACAGAAAAGATGAGCAGGGACAAGAGGGTAACCCGCCAGACCCGAGGTTTTTTCATGAGGCCACCTCCGACGTTTTCAGGACCCGCATTTTTACCAGCAGGTCCGGCCGTTTTTTGAAAAGCAGGATCACCATGCCGGCGGTCATGGCCCCTTCCAGAACACCGAGCGGCAACTGGGTGGGGATGAAGGCAATTAGGATTTTCAACAGTAAAGGATAAAAAGGGTCCTCCCCGCGAATACCCAGGGTCAGCACCACCGCGGTCGTGGTGTACGTGGCCCAGTCGGCCAGCAGTCCGGCCAGAAAACCGGATATACCCAAGTTTACCTTGAAGGCTCTCAAAAGTCGAAAGGTAAAGTAGCCGGCCAACGACCCCATGACCCCCATGGCGATGATGTTGGCGCCCAGGGTGCTCAGGCCCCCGTGGGCCAGGAAG
>JALOOY010000161.1 GCA_025454185.1 Thermodesulfobacteriota bacterium | reverse complement strand
GGGGGGGGAGGTCGAAGGGGGGTTTCTGGCCGGAGAACAGCCGGCGATTACCGCCAAGTTGCAGCATATCCGGATACCTCCCATGGTCTCCCTGCCGGTTTCGGGGATCGAAGCCATTTCTATCTGGATCATTATTTTTACCGGCCTGATAACGGGGTTGCTCGTGGGTCTGTTGGGCGTCGGTGGGGGCTTCATTCGACTGCCGGCCTTTATCTACGTCATCGGCTGCCCCATGGTGGTGGCCATCGGCACGGATTTTTTTGAAAATATCTTTTCCATGGGCTACGGTACCTTCACCCATTCGCTGAAGGGCAATGTGGACCTCCTTCTGGTAGCGGTCCTGCTGGTCAGCGTGGCCCTGGGCAGCCAGATCGGCGTCGGCATTATCCGCCGCGTCCGCCAGCAGAAAATCAGGGTGATTTTCGCTTATATCGCCTTCGGGACAATCCTGTTGATGGGGGTAAAGCTGGTTTTTTGAGTTGGGAATTTTAATTGGCAATTGACAATTGGCAGATGCCAATTGACAATTAAAATTATGAAGAAGCTTATTATTTTCTTATCATTCTTTTCCTTTTCCGGATGCCTGTCTACTGCTTCCTTCCCTCCGCTGACTTTTCAGGGGAATCCCGCGCCCTTGAAACCCGGAGACATCATCGACACCCGGTCGGATCCAGTTGCAGATCCTGGAGGGGCTTTTTTGGAAAAACAGGGAGCTGGTCCTGGCCCTGGAGATGTTCCCCCGCCGGGTGCAGTCGGTGCTCGATCGTTTTACGACCGGAGCGCTTACGGAAGAGGCCTTTGTCCGGGACGTAAACTGGGCCGAGGTCTGGGGCTACCCCTTTCAACTCTATCGACCCCTGCTGGCCTTCGCCCGGGACAAGGGGCTTGGGATCATCGGCCTGAATGCCCCCCGGGAGGTGGTTAACAAGATCGCCCGCCAGGGGCTGTCGTCCCTTAGGCCTGAGGAAAGAAGGGAAATAGCCGAGGCGTTCTTAACGGCAGACCCGAAGCACCGGGAAATCCTGGCCCAGGAGTTCCAGCGCCACCGGCAGGAAAAAATAAAGGATTTCGAAGCGTTTTATGAGGCCCAGTTGGCCTGGGACGAAACCATGGCCGAGACCCTGGTCCGGTACCTGGGACAGGCAACCCCGGCGACGCAGGTGCTGGTGGTAATCGGCAGGGGCCATATTACGGACCGGGTGGGAATGCCGCCTGCCGCTCTGAGACGGCTGCCCCATACCTTTAAAACGGTGGCGCCGGTTCCCGTGGATTATCCGCTGCGGGTTTTGAATCCGGACCTGGCGGATTTTGTCTGGGTCACCCCTCCTTTTCAAGAAATTCATCCCCCTCGCCTGGGTATCCAGATCAAAGCGCTCCCGGACAATCAAGGCCTGGAAGTGCTGGACGTGAAGGCGGCCAGTCCGGCCGAGAAGGCCGGCTTTCAGGTCGGCGACGCCCTCGTGAAGATTGATGGTGAGACCGTTCAAACCATCGAAGATCTCCACCGGATTTTATCCGGACGACCCGGAACATCCCGATTTACCCTCAAAAGGGCCGGAAAAGAAAAGACGATCGACATGGTTTGGGCAGGGCACCCCGAACCTTAGTGCGCCATTTCGTAATTATAACCGGCGTTATTTTTCCTTGACACAGGCTCAAATATGGCTTTAATTAAAAAGTTTTAATTCACAAACAGGAGGGTTTTATGCGAAAAATCAGCAAATTTTTCTTGACGGCGAGCATTCTGGCCCTGGTTCTGGCCCAGGCTATTCCGGCCGCCCAGGCGGCCCCGGTGGCGGCCAAGATCGGGGTGATTTCCATCATAACCGGCGCCGGAGCAGCCTACGGCGAGGCCATCACCAATGGCTTCAAGATGGCCCGTGATGAGTTGAACGCCAAGGGCGAGGTAAAGATCGAACTGCTCATCGAAGACTCGTCGGGAAAGCAGGAGCAGGCCCTGGCCGCGGCCCAGAAGCTGATCAATTCCCAGCAGGTGACGGCCATCCTGGGACCGACCCTCAGTACGGAGATGAAGGTGGTCGGCCCGGAGGCCAATGCCAGCGGGGTACCGATCATGGGTACCTCCACCACGGCGGCCGGGATCACCCAGATCGGGAAATATGTTTTTCGCAATTCCCTGCCCGAATCCCTGGCTATTCCGGCCTCGGTAAAAAAGGCCGTGGCCAAATACAATATCAAGAGTGTGGCCATGCTTTACGGGAACGACGACGTCTTCACCAAGTCCGGGTTTGACAGCATGAAAAAGGCCGCAACAGATCTGGGATTGAAGGTCACCACTATCGAAGAGTTTCAAAAAGGCCAGGCCGATTACAAGGCCCAGTTGACCAAGATCAAGGCCACCAAGCCCGACGCGGTCTTCTGTTCCGCCCTGTATGAAGAAGGGGCGGTAATCCTCTCCCAGGCCCGCAAGATGGGCATTAACCAACCTTTTGTGGGCGGCAACGGTTTCAATTCCCCCAAGGTGATCGATATTGCCAAAGAGGCGGCCAACGGGTTGGTAGTAGCCACCCCCTGGTTCGCCGATAAAAACGACCCCCAGGTCAAGGCCTTCGTGCAGAAATACGAGAAGGCCTACGGGAAAAAGCCCGACCAGTTCGCGGCCCAGGCCTATGATGCCCTGTACATCATGGGCGAGGCCTTGAAAAAGGCCGGGCAGGCTGACCGTAACAAAATGCGGGACGCCCTGGCCGGGATCCGGAACTACAACGGCGTGCTGGGCAAATTCTCCTTCGACGCCGAGCGGGATGTGGTCATGGACCCGAACGTGCTGATCATCAAGGACGGCAAGTTCCAGATTTTTAATTAATTCACCGCCCGTCACGCCTTAGGCGTGACTCAAGACGCAGAGAGCGCAAAGAAAAAGGTTTATATCATGGCCGGTCATCACCGGCCATGATATAAAAACTTCTTAGCGTCCTTTGCGCCTTTGTGGTGAAATTTTAAAGGGTTTACCTTGTTCTTCGAGCAACTGATCAACGGCATTACGCTGGGCAGCATCTACGCCATCGTGGCCCTGGGCTATACCCTGGTTTTCGGCGTGCTCGACATCATCAACATGGCCCACGGGGAGATCTTCATGTTCGGGGCCTTCGTGGGCATGCTGCTTATTTCGTATTTTGAAGCCCCGGTGCTGCTGGCCCTGGGCGGGGCCGTGCTGGTAACCGCCGCCATGGGCCTGCTGCTGGAACGGCTGGCCCTGCGGCCCCTGCGGGGCAAGAAAGGGGCCTCGCACCTGGCCTCCCTGATCAGCACCATCGGGGTCTCCATCATCCTGGAGAACCTGGCCCACCACCTTTTCGGGGCCGGTAACAAGCCCTTTCCCACTTCCTTCGCCGATGCCTCCTTTACCGTCGGATCGACCACCGTTTACCTGGTCCAGGTCATCATCCTGGTGATCGCCGTGCTGCTGATGGTGGGCCTTTCCCTCTGGCTTCGTAAAGCCAAAGCCGGCAAGGCCCTGCGGGCCACGGCCGAAAACCTGGAAACGGCCAGCCTGCTCGGCATCAACACCGGCCGGATCATCGTCTCCACGGTGGTGGTGGCCTCGGCCATGGGCGGGATCGCCGGGGTCCTGGTGGGCATGGCCTTCAACTACGTCAACAACCAGATGGGCCTGCCCATGGGCCTGAAAGGGCTGGCCATCATCATCCTGGGCGGCATGGGCAGCGTGAACGGGGCCATGGCCGGGGGACTGATCCTCGGACTGGCCGAGACCTTCGTCGTGGCCTACGGCAATTCCGGGTACCGGGACGCCATTGCCTTCGTGGCCATCATCGTCATCCTGCTGATCCGCCCTCAGGGGATTTTCGGCCAGGCTCTGCCCGAGGCCAAAAGATAAAGAGCCGTACCGGGTGAGGAATGATGGAATATTGGAATAATGGAATAATGGGTAAGACCAAACAACCGGAGGAGTCTTGCGAAGAGTTCTTTCCAATACTCCAATACTCCAATACTCCAATACTCCTGTTTTTTCTCCTCCCATTATTCCATCATTCCATCATTCCAATCTTCCCCCCTTGGGATTCCCTCCCATGATCAACCCCTACTACCTCCAGATCGCCTCCTTCATCCTGATCAACATCATTTTGGGGTTGAGCATCTACATCACCCTCTCTACCGGGCAGCTTTCCCTGGGCAATGCCGGTTTCATGAGCATCGGGGCCTATACCAGCGCGCTGCTCACCGTCAAGGTGGGGCTGCCCATGGTGGCGGGGATCCTGGCCGGGTCGTTGCTGGCCTTTCTGATCGGGATCCTCATCGGCATCCCCACCCTGCGCCTGCAGGGGGTCTACCTGGCCATCGCCACGCTGGGCTTCGGGGAAGTGGTGCGGGTCCTGTTCATCAACTGGGAATCGCTGACCAGCGGGGCCGTGGGGATTGCCGGCATCCCCCACCTGGGCCGGACCATGCTGGCCGGGTTGCAGGAACGGGGCTTTTCTTCGGAGCAGTGGGGGCTCAAGAACAACGAATTCATCAGCCTGACCATCTTCATCATTTTGCTGGCGATCACCGTTCTCCTGCTCGCCTTTTTCAGCCGGCTCTTCGCTTCCCGGGTGGGGCGGGCCTTCCGGGCCATTCGGCTGGATGAAAAGGCCGCCGAGGCCATGGGTATTCATACCACCTACTACAAGATTTTGACCTTCAGCATGGGGGCCCTGCTGGCCGGGTTTGCCGGGGCCTTGTTTGCTCATGTGACCGGCTATATCAGCCCGGCGGACTTTACCTACCACCGGGCCGTGGAGATTTTGGTCTTCGCCGTCTTCGGCGGCAGCGAAGTCCTCTGGGGGCCGGTCTTCGGGGCCCTGTTCCTGACCGTCATGCCCGAAATGCTCCGGGGCATGAGCGAATACCGTTATTTCATCTACGGGACCATCCTGGTGGTCATGATGGTTTTCCGCCCCCAGGGCGTCCTGGACCAGCCCCTGCTGGACCGCCTGCGGGGCCGCCGGGGCGGAGGAGGGGACGATGCTGCTTGAGGTGCAGGACATCAGCATGGTCTTCGGCGGCCTGGCCGCGCTCCGTGAGGTTTCCTTCAGCCTGGCAGAGGGAGAAATCCTGGGCCTGATCGGTCCCAACGGCGCGGGCAAGACCACCCTGTTCAACGTCATCACCGCCTTCCTCACCCCTACCCAGGGGGAGGTGCGGCTGGCCGGGAAGCCTCTGACCGGCCTGCGCACCAGCCGCATCACTGAACGGGGCATCTGCCGGACCTTCCAGAACATCCGCCTCTTCGACCAGATGACGGTGGAGGAAAACGTCATGGTGGGCCGCCACTGCCGCAGCCGGGCCGGGGTCTGGCCGAGTGTGCTGCGGACCGGGGCCCAGCAAAAAGAGGAGGGGGCCATTCGAGAGAAGACCCGGGAACTCCTGTCCCTGGTGGGCCTGACCGGCCACGACCGGGAACTGGCCGCCAACCTGCCCTACGGCCTGCAGCGGCGCCTGGAGATCGCCAGGGCCCTGGCCGGCGAACCCCGGCTGATCCTGCTGGATGAACCCGTAGCCGGAATGAACGACCAGGAGACCGCGGAGATCGCGGCCCTGATCAAAAAAATACTGGGATTCGGGATTACCATTCTGCTCATCGAGCACGACATGTCCATGGTCATGAAGGTCTGTGACCGGCTGGTGGTGTTGAATTTCGGCGAGAAGATCGCCGAGGGCACCCCGCAGGAAATCCAGAGCGATCCCCTGGTGATCGAGGCTTATCTGGGCCGGGAGGAGGGCGAGTAGCCTTGCTGCGCATCGAAGGCCTGAAAACCTACTACGGCAACATCCGGGCCTTGAAGGGCGTGGACCTGGAGGTCCCGGCCGGGTCCATCGTCACCATCCTGGGGGTCAACGGCGCCGGAAAGACGACCCTGCTGAAGACCATTGCCGGCCTGCTCAAACCGAAGGGGGGGAAGATTTTTTTCCTAGACGAAGACGTGGCCAAGCTACCTCCCCACAAGGTCGTGCAACGGGGGATCGCG